>CAYPKB010000033.1:0-1658 GCA_964411185.1 uncultured bacterium | reverse complement strand
AAGAGTTGCAAAGAATCTACAATCATCACTTTGGGCTGTAGCTTTTCCGATTGATATTGGATATCAACCAGAGAATGCGAATGGAAAAGAAAAAGCTCTTTGGGATCAATCCCAATTCTTTTTGCACGTAGCATCGTCTGTGGTTCAGATTCCTCAGCGCAAACGTAGAGCACACTTCCTTGTAAACTAAACTGACTGGCTAGTTGCAACAATAGAGTCGATTTTCCAATTCCAGGAGCCCCTCCGAGCAAAATGACAGACCCTTTTACCACCCCACCTCCTAAAAGACGGTCAAATTCTCCAAAACGGGAGGGGTTCCTTGCATAAGAGGCCTCTTCTACCTCATGAAAAGGGATGGGTTCGTTTGCAGAAGCCTTGGGAGAAGAAGTAATACTTTTGATGATTTGCTCCATAAAACTATTCCAGGCACCGCACTGCGTACAGCATCCCACCCATTTTCTCTCTTTATGGCCACAATCACTGCATTCCCAAATCACTTTTTCTTTCATCTAATCTCTTCTTCCATATTTTGTAGGGCATTTTCAGCTGCCTTTTGTTCTGCCTCTTTTTTAGAAAAACCCTCTCCTTTTCCTATGCACTTCTCATCCACATAGACTCCTACAAGAAAGGATTTTGCATGATCAGGCCCTTCTTCCTGTATAATTTTATAGATGGGTTGCTTTTGGTGTTTTCTTTGGAAATAGTCTTGCAAGATCGCTTTGAAATTAGAAGAGGGTTGTTCGATGATAGTTTCCATCTCTTTTTGAAAATGAGTTTCTATAAATTGCCTTGCTGCCACTATTCCCTTATCCAGGTAAATGGCTCCTATAATAGCTTCGAAAAGATCTGAGTAAATTGAAATTCTTCCTTTTCCATTACTTTGGGCCTCTCCTTTGCCCAGTAAGATAAAGCTTTCTAACTCCAATTTTTGAAGAAAAAGAACGCAGGCAGAAGATTCCACAAGGCGGGCTCGCATATGGGATAGCCATCCCTCCGGAGCATCGGGATATCTTGTAAAAAGATAATTTGCCATTATGAGCCCAAGAACAGAATCCCCCAAAAATTCTAATCTCTCATTATGGGACAAGCTTTCCTCTTTGGCCTCATGGAGATAGGATCTATGGATGAATGCTTGGTACAGTAATTGAGGTCTATCAAAAGAGATCCCTAAGATCCCCTCAATTTTTTCTTTATTTTCTACTAGCCATTCTTGCATAAGTTTTGATTGTAGCTTCTTGCCGTTTTCTTGGAAACGCGCTATCCTTCTACCTACTTTTGTATGCGCTATCTTATCACACCCAAACAGATCTCTTTTTTCCAAGAACATGGCTATATAGAATTTACTCAACTGCTCTCCAACGAAGAGAGCAGAAGAGCTTTTTTGGGGTGTGATCTTTTTTTACAAAAAAAATTGTCTATAGGTCCTGAAGAGCTGGTATTTCAATCGCAGGAAGATCTTTCGAAGGTAAGCAGGGATGCTTTTCGTGAAGAAAAATTTTTAGCTAAATTAGCAAAAAGAAGATCTCATGCCGAAATTGTTCATAATCTCACGAAAAAATCTCCTCTTAGACTGGCGATGGATATGATTTTTTATACCAATGAGAAGAAAAATCCCTTTTTCTCTACCCCAGCCTCTCTCTCTTCTCATTTCAACATTC
>CAYPKB010000032.1:0-9939 GCA_964411185.1 uncultured bacterium | reverse complement strand
GATCTGGTTATAAAAGAAGGTTCGGATACGAAGGTGGACGACAACCATTGCACAGAAAGCTACCAATTAGAGGATTTTCAAGAGCAAGATTCCAAAAGGAAGATGTGATTTTAAATTTACAAGATATTGATAAGAGTTTTTCTGATAATCAGATTGTTAATCTTTCCACGCTTATTGAGAAGAAGAGAGTATCCTCAAAGTTTAAGGGAAAACTTAGGATATTAGCCAAAGGTGAGTTAACAAAAAAAGTATCTATTGAAGCATCCTATATTTCACCTGCTGCAATAGAAAAGTTACAGAAAAATAATATTTCTTATACGCTAGTATAATCATGCTCGGAACTCTAAAAAAAATCTGGACAATACCAGACCTAAAGTCAAAAATTCTGTTTACGCTCATATTGCTAGCTGCATGCAGAATAGGAGCATTTATACCCGTTCCGGGTATAAATGCAGAGCTTGTTTCGGCGGTCTTCAAGAATGCAACTGGAGGATCTCAGAATTTATTCCAATTGATGGATATATTCTCAGGTGGAGCTTTTGCACAAATGACAGTCACTGCGCTGGGCGTACTACCCTATATATCTGCTTCTATTGCACTACAACTTTTAATTACAGTTATTCCATCTTTCCAGCGTGAGATTAGAGAGAGTAGTGATAACGGTAAGCGAAAAATATCTAAATGGACTAGGTTAACAACACTCTTCTTTGCGTTAATTCAATCTGCTTTTTTTGCAAGATTTGCTTTATACATGAATCAGTCTACGCCGGGTATTGTGCTAGAAGAGTTAGTTAGGCATCAGATTTTTGGTATGCCTTGGTTATTTTACCTTACTTTCATGGTAACAATGACCACTGGTACACTCTTGTTGATGTGGATAGGTGAGCAAATATCAGAAAAAGGTATAGGTAACGGAATCAGCTTGATTATTACAGTAGGTATTTTGTCATCTTTACCGTCGATAATTGGGTCAATTATTCATCAATTAAATTTAGAATCCCAGGAAGCAGGCAGTATTTCATTAATAACACTAATAGTCTTATTCGGTCTTTTTGTTTTTATAACTCTCGGAACGATCCTTATTATTCAAGGCGTTAGAAAAATCCCTCTACAATATGCCAGACGCATTGTAGGTAGACATGAGACACAAGGTGGTTCTTCTTATATACCACTTAAAATTAATTATGCTGGAGTCATACCGGTTATTTTTGCCTCTACCTTTTTAACCATGCCTGCCAGTATTGCTCAGTTTTTAACCAAAGGTTCAACATTTGAGAATATAGCAAGCTATCTGTCGCCTGGCAGTGCAGTGCATGGAACTATATTCGTATTATTGATCATATTTTTTACCTATTTTTGGACGGCAACACAATTCAGACCCGATCAAATTGCATCTGATATGAAAAAAAATGGAGCTTTCATACCAGGGATACGACAAGGACGTCCCACGCAAGAATTTTTAGAAAGAACAATGAATAGAATAACTCTAGCAGGTGCGCTTTTTTTGGCCCTGATTGCTATGTTACCTGCCGTCATTGGTAAATTATTGAATATTGATCCCTACATTAGTCAATTTTTTGGGGGAACCTCATTATTGATATTAGTAGGAGTTATTTTAGACACAAAGAAACAAATTGAATCCCACCTTCTAATGAAGAGATACGACGGTTTTATGAAAATAGGCCGTTCTAAGGGACGATAAAAAATCATTTAAAATTGTGATATAAACCTTTTTATGCTATTTTTTAGCACTTAAATAACAAGGAAAAAAAGTATGCCTAGAGTTATTGGAATTGATATTCCTGATAACAAATGTCTTGTAATCAGTCTAACTTATATATATGGGATAGGACCCAAGTTTGCTAAAGACGTTGTTAATGAGCTTGGTTTAGACCCCAATATGAGGGCTAAGCAATTAACGCAGAATGACATAGCTAAACTTAATGCTATTTTGCAAGAGAAGTACTCTGTAGAAGGAGAGCTCAGAAGAGAAAGGCAAAATAATATACGTAGATTAGTGGCAGTCAACTGCTACAGAGGAATGAGACACAGAAACTCCCTACCAGTACGCGGACAAAGAACATCTTCCAACGCCCGAACCAGAAAGGGAAAAAAGAAAACAGTAGCAAATAAGAAGAAGTAAAAGGAGTAGGTTGCTTTGGCTAAAGATGTAAAGAAGAAAGCGCCTGTAAAAAAAGGCCCTATTAAGAAGAAAAGAATACAAAGAACAGTTCCATCTGGAGTAGTTCATGTTAAAGCAACATTTAATAATACCATTGTAACTATTACAGATCCTTTAGGAAATGTTGTATCATGGTCATCGTCAGGAAAAATGAAATTTTCCGGCTCAAGAAAATCTTCAGCCTATGCTGCAACCGTTGCAGCACAGGATGCAGCGAAAACAGCAATTTCCCAAGGAATGAAAGAGTGCGAAGTGAATCTTTGTGGGCCTGGTTCTGGAAGAGAATCTGCTGTAAGAGGAATTATTTCAGCAGGACTTGCAGTAACAATTATACGTGATCATACCCCCATTCCTCATAATGGCTGCAGACCAAGAAAAAGAAGACGAGTCTAGTTTAAGGAGATAACTTTTATGCCAGTAACGTACGGTAAGTTTGAATTACCTCAAAATATTCAAGTAGAGGCTGATGAGAAAGAGCCCAACAAGACAAAGTTCATCATTGATCCCTTTGAGACAGGATTTGGACATACCATTGGAAATGCACTCAGAAGGATAATGTTAACATCTCTAGAAGCTCCATCGATTGTATCTATTAGGATTGATGGAATTCCACATGAGTACACAGCCGTTGATGGAATCATCGAAGATATGATCCATATAGTGTTGAACTTGAAGGGAGCTTTGCTAAGATATCTTCCTGATAGTGAAGATCAATATAGTAGAGATAGAAAGACAATTACTAAGCAGTTAGAGATTACAGAAGAGCAGATTTCTAAAGCTGGTGGTCAATATCAAGTTACACTTCAGGAAATATTAGGACCCTCTAATTTTGAATTAGTAAACCCTGATCATGTTATATTCACAGTGACCAAACCCTTTGATAGAAAAATCGATGTTACGATCGGAATCGGAAGAGGTTATGTTCCTGCTGAAAGGCTAAATACTGGAGATAGAAAGATAAATGAAGTTATTCTAGATGCATGTTTTTCTCCTGTTAGATTAGTGAACTATCACGTAGAGAATACAAGAGTCGGTCAAGATACTGATTTCGATAAACTCATTTTGGAAGTGGTAACAGATGGAAGGATTACTCCTGATGAAGCTTTAAGTTTTGCAACTCAAATTGCGATGCAACACTTCTCTGTTTTCGATAAAGTAAAAAAACAAGAAATCGTTGTGGAGCAACCTAAAGATACTGGTGATAAAGGCTTAGATGAACTACTTTCTAAGTTAGCTCTAAAAATCAATGAGATAGAATTATCTGTAAGATCTACCAATTGTCTTGCTAACGCTAATATAGATACTATTGGTGAATTAGTAGTTATGCCTGAGGCAGAGATGTTGAGTTTTAGAAATTTCGGGAAAAAATCCTTAGTTGAAATTCAAGAAAAGCTTCGAGGTATGGGTTTAAAGCTTGGCATGGAAAAAGAGCTTGCCCACTATGGAATTAACCGAGATAACATCAAAGAAATTATCGAAAAGTATCTTGAAGAACACAGAGGAACAGAAGAATGAGACACAAAAAGCGTACATTCAAGATTAACAGAAATGGCACTCACAGAAGAGCCATGATTTCAAATATGTTGAAATCTTTGCTAATGCACGATCGTATAGAAACTACTCTTACTAAAGCGAAAGAATTACGAAGACATGCGGACAAGATGATTACATTAGCAAAAAAGAATGATCTTGCATCTATTCGAAGAGCTTCATCTTTGTTACGAATTCGGTATAATGCTGTAACTCCCAAAGAGCAAAGAGAAGCAAAGAACGGAAATACAAAAGCTTATAATGATGATAGAAAAGTCATTAAGAAGCTATTTGGGGAATTAAAAGATAAGTACCAAGATAGACAAGGTGGATATACCCGCATCATCAAGAAGAGCGAAAGAATTGGTGATGCAGCGCAAACTTGTTATTTGGAATATCTCTAATTAACCATCTTTACTTTCCAAAATTTGTCTTGTATTATCTCCAATTTCTAAGGAGATTAAAATGACAGTAAAGGTAGCAATCAACGGATTCGGAAGGATAGGAAGACTTGCCTTCCGAATTGCATCTCAAAGAAAGGGGATCGAAGTCGTAGCAATTAACGATTTGGTACAACCTGATAATTTAGCCTATTTACTAAAATTCGATTCTGTCCACGGACAGTATCCTAAAGAGATTATCCCTAAGGATGACCATCTGCTTATCGATGGAAAGAAGCTTAGTGTGTATGCTGAAAAGGATCCTTCTAAACTTCCATGGAAACAATTAGGTGTTGATTATGTTATCGAATCTACAGGAAGATTTAGAAAGAAAGAAGATGCTTCAGCTCATATACAAGCTGGAGCTAAGCGTGTTGTAATCTCAGCGCCGGGCAAAGATGATATGCCAACGTATGTAGTTGGCGTAAATCATCAAAATTTCGATCCAGCAAAAGATACTGTTTTATGCAATGCATCTTGTACTACTAATTGCCTTGCTCCTATTACTAAAGTTTTGTTGGATAATTTTGGTATAGAAGAAGGGCTGATGACAACAGTTCATTCTGTTACTGCATCTCAACCCACTGTTGATGGTCCATCTCAAAAGGATTGGCGTGGAGGTAGAGCTGCCTATCATAATATTATTCCTTCCTCAACAGGGGCAGCCAAGGCTGTAGCAAAATGCATTCCTGAGGTGGAAGGTAAGTTAACGGGAATGGCCTTTAGAGTGCCGTGCATTGATGTCTCTGTGGTCGATCTAACAGTCAAGCTTGTGAAGAAGACCAGCTATGAAATGATTTGCCAGGTTATGAAAAAATATGCTGAAAAAGAGATGCAGGGAATTTCAGGATACACAGAAGAAGAGGTAGTATCTTCAGATTTTATCGGTTCGACCTATTCTTCTGTTTTTGATGCAAAAGCAGGCATCGCTTTAAACGAACAATTTTACAAACTTGTTGCATGGTATGATAACGAAATGGGGTATTCCGCAAGAATTATAGATCTCATTTCCTATATGGCGACAAAAGAATAAAGGAACTTAATAAAGTGCATTTTACAAGAGAACCAATCATTGAAACTGTGATCACTGCTAGAGAAGGTTATAGACTTGCAGTGAGAAATACGAAAGATAAGAAAGAAGAGGAATTTACGGCTGAGGCTGTTGAAGTTGTATCATTTGGGCCAGCTATATTTTTCAGGTGTTTAGAAAGACCTAAATGTTTTTTGCTACCTGTTTCTGACTATGAAATTGTAGAAGTTAAAGAGCAGCGGATTTCGCTGAAAACTTCTGTAAAAGCTGTAGCGGAAAAATCAAGTAAAGGACAGCAAACAACTGAAAAAACACCTCCCCAAAAAAAATCTGCTAAACGAAAATCTAAAAAGAAAAGAGCTGAGTTACCTAAACAAGAGAACAATGAGTCTAAAGAAGAAGAAAAAAAAGTAGCAGAAGAAGATCAATCTGTTGTATTCTCTAAGCTCTTTCCTCCTCCAGCAACTCTTATTAAGGAGCAGCTGGGACAGAGCATTCAATCAGAAATCATCGATGCTAATATCGTTGATGCTGCTGAAGAAAGGAAGGAAGAGAGGCAAGAGCCGGCTAAACCAGAAGCATCTTCTGGAGATTTTCCTGAGCCCGAACCTCTAGATCAACCTATATTCAATCCTGACTTTTTAGAGGAGAAAGAAGAGACTCCTGAAGAAGTCACAAAGAACGAGCAATAAAGACGTAGCTCGGGTGGTGGAATGGTAGACACAAGGGACTTAAAATCCCTTGGGCTTTTGCCCGTGCGGGTTCGAGTCCCGCCCCGAGCAACTTTTTTGCATATATAACACACCGAAGGACTCATAAGTAATAAGTAGGAAAACAGGAATGAATGCAACCCACAAAAATATTGAAATAGCAGAAAATTACTATCAAGCTATGGGAAGCAAGAATCTAGCTGCTCTGCAGCAATATATCCATCCAGAAATTGAATTCATTGCGCCATTAGCTCGTACAAATGGAAAAGAAGACTTTCTAGAAGCGGCGAAGAAGTTCATGGCTCTTTTTAAGACACTCACAATAGAGACTACATTCGGAAAAGAAGATAAAGCAGTGGTTGTTTACCATTTAGATTGCTCTGATTTTGTTGCTAATATTCGAGCTGTTGCTCTTTTAACCTTTAAAGAGGAACTTATTCGTTCTATTGAGCTCTTTTATGATCCGCGCCCTTTTGTAAGATAAAGAGATTTTTTTAGTCTCATTCTGACAGCAGGTTTGCATATTCCCAATAGCTGTTACCTTATCTCTTAACCGTTGCCAGTGATTTCTTTGAGGATTCTAATTACGCACCTTGTTAAAGCAGGCAAAAATAACTGTAAAAAACCAATCGTTATTTAAGTCTTCTGTAATCAGAAGAGCTGAAATGAAGGTGATCGCTTTTGAAGATCAATTGTGGATCACAATATAACTATTGAGAGATAAGGCAAAAATAAGCCATAGAAGGTAGGGTAAAAGCAAGAATCCTGCCCATGCAGAAATTCTATAGAACTCATATAGATTCCAGATAGTAGCTAATAGCAATATACAGAGACAGACAAATCCTAGTAGGGGACTTCTGTAGTAGAAGAAGCATATAGGCCAAAGGAAATTCAAACCTAATTGGAATAAAAAAGCTGTGATAGCTCTTTTTTTAGGGAGGGGACTCTTCCATACATTCCATAAAGAAAAAGCAATGAGAAAATAGAGAATAGGCCATACGATGCTAAAGATATAAGGAGGAGGAGTCCAGGGGGCTTTTTGTAGATGGTCGTACCATTCGCCCAACCCTTGATCTGTAAACCAACCTCCTATTGCCTGGATAGAAAATACAAAAAGAATAGAGAGTAATAGTTTACTGCCTGATTTCATATTTTTTGATTATCATGAAAAAAATTAAATCGCAAAATGTAGATAAAGAAACTACAACTTTTGTTTTGGCAGATAGAGTTTTTCAATGCTTCGTACGACAAGAGTCACTAGTATAACTATCATTCCTCCTACGATAGTAAGTAAGATTCTATCGAAAGCAATTTTTTCTTGTTGTCCTATCAAGAGATGTGTGAAGGCAAGAACGTAGAGTTCTATAAAAAAGCTTCTCCAAAAATATTTTTTTCCTGCAGCAAAGATAAGAAAAAGAAAAAGAATGAGTAGGAAAAAATTTAACCAAAAGTCAGGAGGAACAAGATAGTTAAAAAGGAGTACTATAAAAAGAGCCCCTACAATATTGATCCCTATTCGAGTAAGCGATGTTTCTAATATTTTCTGATAAGATCCTTGAATAAGAACTAATATCATCAAGCTCATCCAATAAAGATGGGAAATCGAGGTAAAAAAGTAGAGATAGTAGCTAGTGATCCAGGCAAGTAGCAACGAGATGACAACAATTAAAGAGGTAATTTTTTGTTCTTTGGGCAGGGGGATTGGTTCTACTCGTTTCTTACTATTTAAAAGGGTATGGAAGCCTACAAAGGCTATGAGCAAAAAGATAGCAATATAAAAATAGGCAAGTCCTCGGTTTATATCGAATGGCTGAGAAGCGAAAAGTAGGAACATAATGGTCCCACTAGAAAAAATGGTTAATGTAGTCCTTGTTTTTGCTAAAAGAAAAGTGCAACCCGCATAGCATATGGCAATCATTCTTGTTGCATTAGGAAGATAGTAGCCAAGCAAACCTCCCATTATAATAGAAGCGCATATGGTAAAACTTCCTAATAGGAGGTGAACAAATCTTTTCCCACCTGGAGAAAAAGTTGCGGCATTAGACATAACAGACATGTTAAATGCCACAAGCAGAACTTTATCATCTGCGCCTAATGATGCTAAAATAGCCAGAATCAAAAGGCAAAAAGCAGTGATTTTCGAAGCTTCAATAAAAAATCTGCTGGTTTGAACCTCTCTCATCTCTATTGGAGATAGTCCATTCCATTAATAATTTCAAAAGCGATTATTCTTTTCTGTTTTGATCCTCTTGGTAGAGCCATCTTGCAATGCTGTCTAGCGTGATTGCAGCAGCCAATGGATGTGCCTCAGGATTTACACCTTCTCCTGCTACATCGAATGCGAAATCGTCAGGAAGAGAGGAGGTTATGATTGAGAACTGATATCCACAAAAAGGTTGATCAGATATGAAAAGACAAGAGCAGGGAGAGGGATTTGTTGCAAGCCATCCGATAATAGTATCTTTGGTGTTGGGTCTTTTATTACCTTCTTTCATAGGAACATCTATGAAAACTACAGGAAGTGTTTCCATCTCTTCAGGAAGATCTGTTTTCTTCCAAATGAAATGAGCTGCTTCTGATTCATGGGCGCAGATTTCAAAAAGTCCATCTATACTTTTATTTAGTGGTCTCTCTCCAGTAAGCCATACAATTTCTTGAAACCGTATCCCTTCTTTCCATAGCTTTATGAGATAGTTCAACCTTTTTTCCATGATTCCAGTGGAAGCTCCGAGAATAAAAGCTTTGTCGTAATTTTGGAGTGCAGGAGCCCACGGAGAATAGATCCCTTCTTCTTTTCCCCAATCTAGAACAAACTCTCTTTGCTCTTGAGCAAGCTCTCCCATTTCCCAACGCTCTTTGTTGGGTTTCCGAAGCCATTTTTTTTGCGTTTCTTTGATAAGATCAGCTTCTTCCGGGATACCTAAGTAGCTTGTGAGTTGTGATAGAGCTTTGGGATCTATCTCTCGATTGACTATCGGATAGCTAAAAGCAAGGTTGCAGTATAGAAAGAAAAATAAGCTACAAAAGATTCTCATATCATTTCTCCATTTTGAAAAAGTGAGTTTACCTCAAAAAGAAATACCTTTCTAAAGGTTTCTTGCCGATTTTCACAAAAAAACTTGATAAAAGCTTTAAGAAAAAGCAACAATTTCTAGGCTAAAAAATCGCTGTTTCTATGAAGACATTTGCTCTTTTTTTCCTCTTCTATCTTTTTTGTCAGGGAGAGATAGTTCAAGATCTCTCTTATGGGATCGAGGCAATAAAATCAGAAAAATTGCAGGAAGGAAAAATCCAATATATTCAGATCTTTGGAGAGAGATGTTCCGGTACGAATTTTTTGACCAAACTGATAGAGCACAATCTTTCTGCCCAATTGAGTTTCCAGTATGGATGGAAACATTTCCCTTGTTGGTATGATACTCCTTTCGAAGAAAAAATTCGTTCCAAGATGGGAGAAAAATATTGCTCATTAGAAGGAAACGATAATTTTCTTTTTCTGGTCATTTTCAGAGATCCCTATGATTGGCTTAGAAGTTTTTTTCTGCAGCCCTTCCATGTTTCCAGAAGAATTACTCGCACTCGTTTTTCTTCTTTTTTAAAAAGTAGGTGGTATTCCTCAGAAGATGATCAAGCGATATGTGGACCTGCAGGTATATTTGATAGGGACCCTTCGACTAATGGATATTTCAAAAATGTACTTCATTTACGAAGTGCTAGAATAGCAAATCTTCTCAAGTTGAAAGAGAAGGTAGACAATGTCTATTTTCTAAATTACGAAACTCTGAGAGAAAATCCGGAAGCAGTGATAGATGAAATCAGCTCTCTTTTTACAATAGAAAAGAAAGAAGATTTTGTTCCAATCACTTCTTATAAAGGGAAGAATGGAAAAGAATATGTTCTCTCTCATTTCGCCCGAGGGTAGCATTTCCAAAACAGGATTTTTTGCGGTACTTTCATAATCAAGTAACGTTTGCTAATGAGATTATACTTGTAACTCTCCATCCAATTCGTGTTCGTTGGGTCAGCGGATAAGTAGGATTTATTCGT
>CAYPKB010000031.1:1613-10039 GCA_964411185.1 uncultured bacterium | reverse complement strand
GGATGAAACAGGTCGATGAAGGGTCAGGGCGAGTGGATTCTTATTCCTTTTATGCCAACAGTGGTTCTATCACTTTGAACTTTGTGGAACGGCTTGATCTCTATGCCTCATTAGGAGAGGGGGAGATAGAGGCTAAATGGCGGTATACCTTTGAGGAAGTTACCAATCGAGCAGTGGTTACAAGCGATAAAGATCTTTTCTGGTCTATAGGATCGAATGCTCTTTTATTACATTGGGGAAAAGCCTCTCTCGGGTTAGGGGGTAGATATCTACAAGGAAATCCTGGAATTGAAAGTTTTCGTATCAATGATGAAGAGATAGAATCTGCGGGATCCCTCTCTTTACAAGAATGGCAGGTCAATGTGGGTATTTCCTATATGTCGGCCATTTTGATTCCCTATATAGGCATTCTCTATGATCAGATCTACTCTCATTTCACCAGCCTATCTAATGATCCAGTTACCGACAGTGGTCTTTCTACCAATCATTTCGAAAATAGAAGCCATGTCGGAGTCTATCTGGGATGTTCTGTCAGTTCAGGGAATATTTTCTTCATGAATGTAGAGGCTAGAATTATTGAAGAAGAAGCCATCTCGATATCCGGAGATTTTCGATTTTGATCAGGCTACTTTTTCTTTTTCTTTTCTCTTCTTCCCTTTTTGCCACCTTTGTGGGAAATACGGCGTCACCTTCTATCATCATGCGTGGAATTTTTAGTTCGGACGCTGAGATTTGCAAGATAAAAGTAGAGGGCGTGTTTGATAGAATCTTTCACCGCACCCTAAAAAGAAAAAAAGAGATTTTTCCCATGCAGGTAACTAGTGAGTATGGAGGTCTGCTTCTAAATATTTGGGAAAGATTTGAAGGGTATCTATACGCTGGCCACTCTAAAGTGAAGATACGAGACCAGATGGAAGAGAGTGGATTTTCCTGGCAAGGGGGAGGCAAGGTAGTATTGATCCAAATGAAAGATACCTCTTTAGGCTTTGATGTGAAATATTGGATGGTTCGACCCTTTGAATCGAATCGTCTCTATTCATGGCAGATCTCTGGGGGTGTAACTCAGCAAGTGGGATTTTTTTATCCCTACCTTGGTTTTGTGGTATCTCGCCTCAGAACGAGAATAGATCATAAAAAACTACGGGATAATCACTCTTCTTCGTTGCTTTTGGGAGCCTCTTTTTCCAGCGGCAAATATTTTCTCTTCAACCTGGAAGGAAGACTTATCCACGAAAGAGCTTTTTCAGCTAATGCCGCGGTAGTTTTTTAAATAGAACGAAAAGAAAAAAAAATCTCTAGATTTTCCAAAATCTTTTCTATATCCTTTGCCAGCTTCTCTATATCCTCTCCAAATTCCTCGTTGAAGGAAAGGGCAATCCCATTGTACATTTGTACCCCTCAATAAAAAGGAATGGACCCATGAGAAGATCTTTATTTTTACTTTCGACTCTTTTTTCTTTTGCTCTTTTTGCACAGACTCCCGATGTCCAGTTTGATGAAAAGACAAATGATGAGGATATGGATGCGTTACGGAAATGGATCCGTGAAAAAAGACTGGTAACCGTTAGAGAAATCGGAGGAGACCTCTCTTTGAGCGGACAGGTTCGATTTGAATTTCAGATGGCATCTGAAGAGAGAAATGGCATCAGACAGCGCGGACATAATGCTGCGACAAACCTTCCTGCAAGAGGCTATGATGTCGAGGTGAATCTTTTATTAGACTACAGGACAGATCGCACATGGGCTGCAGCTAGACTCAAATATGACAATAATATGGGGACACAAACAGGGACAGTCAACCGAATAGCTTTGGATAAAGCCTACCTCGGAGGAAGAATTATTGATGGAAATACCTTCTCCTTCGATGCAGAAGTAGGTAGAAGATTTTTAGGAAGTGCCTTTGATTCCAAAGTAGAATTTGGTTCCATTTTTGATGGTATCTTACTTAGATTCAGTAAGGCGACTCCTAACATTGGAGATTTCTATACCAATGTGGGAGCCCTCATAGTAAATGAAAATAAAGACCATTATGCTTTTGTGACGGAGCTTGGTTTCCTGCGGTTATTCAACACAGGTACCTACCTTAAGCTCTCCTACATTGATTGGAAGAAATCCTTCAAAAAAAACCCAAGAGATTTACGTTTTAACTTTAGAGTATCCCAATTACAGTTGGGGTATCAATCTACTCCCGCTTGGCTAGGAAACAGGGTATTAAAGCTCTATAGCGCCGTGTTATATAATGATGCAGCAGATAAACTTCCTCTTACCAACTTTGACAGAGAGAATTTTGCTTGGTATGCAGGTTTTTCCATCGGAAGAATCAAGAGGATTGGTGATTGGGCTCTAGATACCAATTTTCAGTGGGTGCAAGCTCAAGCGATACCCGATTTTGATGTCTCTGGAATAGGAAGAGGCAATGCTGCCAATGTGGGCACCTATACGACTAATATCAATGGATCTGGAGCTCCTACAACCAATAGGAATTCTGTCGGAAAAGGAAACTATTATGGCTGGACTTTGGAGACTCTCTATGCCTTTACCAATAATCTCACTGTGTTACAGAACCTGCAACTTTCCTGGACATTGGACCGAGATATTGGACCTAATTTGAAATATAAAAAAGCAGAGCTAGAATTTATCTACGCTTTCTAAGGTTTATCTTGTAGAGCCGTAGGATAGCTGCGGCTCTCTATTCGTATTGTTCCCTTTGTAAACAACTTTTTCTTTTTTTCTCTATGATAAGTGATTTCATAGAGCGGTAGATGTAGAATTTTCTCTTCAAATTGACGTACTTGTTCGATAGGAAAAGAGTCAGGTATATAGACTAGAAGTAGACTATCATGAGAGAGATGGTCTTTTGCTTTATGAAAAAACCGGTTTAGACTGGCGCTCATTCCATGAGAGGGAGAAATAATAGAAAAGCCCTGTAAAATTCCATTGATCCATGGGAATCTGGAAAAAGGCTTCATCAACAAAAGAGTTCTTATCTTTTTCGTATAAAAGAAAAGAGAAAGGACCTCGAAAAAGGAACATTTTCTCGAAAGAAGTACAGAAGGTGTGGAAGGCATTTTACCTATCCATTCCAGTTTGTAGAAAAAAGGAAGAAGATGAAGAGCTGCATAGCGAAGGACATGGCTTGTCATTCTTCCTGCAATGATACCCTGAAAAAGAAGGGTAAGACATCCAATCAGAGCAAAACTTTGCGCCGCAGAAAAGCCCCACTTTTCATTGAAGAGATAGAGAACAAAAGCTGCTAATAAGACTCCGCCGAAACTTAAAAAATTAGAAGCGGCAATAATTTGTCCCCGTCTTTTATGAGGGCTTGCTACCTGCAGAAAAGCCTCCATGGGAATGAGAAACATTCCTCCGAAAATACCCAAAAGAATCAATAAGACAATCACAGAGATCAGCTGGGTAGACAATAGGCTGATCAGAAAAAAGAGAATGACTATGACAAATCCGGAAAGAGAAGCAAGTCCAAGCTCTACTTTGGCTTTTGAGAGCTTTCCAGCAAGTTTGGCACCGATAGCAATACCTACTGCCGTAGCAGAAAAAAGATATCCTCCTTCGATTTCACTCAGATTGAGAGATTCCATAGAGAAAGGAATGATATTCAATTGAATGTAGGCACCGATAAAAAGAAAAAAAGCAACCGCTAGGATAGCAGGAAAAAGAAAGTGACGTTTCACACTCAAAGCAAGAGATTGATAGATTTCATATAAAAAGAAGGGGTTGATCTTCTTGGAAGATTTTCCGGGATCAGTTTTGGCAATACCTAAACTCGTTGCCAATCCAATTAAAGCAATCACTACACAAATGCTAGTGGCAATGTAGAAATTTCGATTGGTAATTTGCGTGATAAAAGAGGCTCCGGGAGAGCCTATAATGATAGCAAGATAGGTCATGGAAGTGATACTTCCATTAGCCTGCGACACATAATCTTTTGCTACCAATTCGGGTATGATACCATATTTCGAAGGGCCAAAAATAGCACTTTGCGTACCCATAAGGAAGAGTAGGAAATAGGAAAAAAAGGGGGATTCGATGTAGACCGCAAGCACAGAGGCGCTCATAATCCCCACCTCCATTACCTTTGTCCAAACGATAATTTTATTTTTTCGTATTTTGTCCGCCATCACCCCCGATCCAGAGGAAAAAAGAAGAAAGGGGATCACAAAAAAAGCACCAGCAAGCGACAATATGGTATTTGCCTCAGAGGCTCCTTTAATGTGGATTAAAAAAAAGATGACAAGCAACTTAAAAATATTATCATTGAGGGCACCTAAGAACTGGGTGATATTCAGCAGGTACAACGAGCGAAAGTCTGTCGAGATATTCGGGCGCATAAGCACATTGTCTTTAGTGAGTACTATTTTTTTCCAAGGAAAACCATGTGTAACCTAATTTACAGCAATTCACTTAAAATCCTAAGTACTCATTTTATTCAAAGCGTTCTGACTACAAATACCCTTCCAATACAGCAAGATCTTGTCGTAACTCCCAATGAAGCTATAAAAGAGTATCTTACAGAGAGACTTTTATTCACTCAGGGCATTGTTTTGGGATTGGAATGGGGCTCTTTAGAAAAGGCCTACGCATTAGCGCTCAATGATCCTCCTCCCTCTTTTCCTACTAAAGAAAAGCTCTTTTTTGCCTTACTTGCTCACCACCATCAGAAAGGGGAGCTCTCAGCAAAAAAAGCTATCTGGATGGCAGAAAAATTTCATGCCTTTCTACCCTATCGTCATAATGAGCTGAAAGAAGAGGAAGCATGGGAGAAAATTTTCCAATTGAAAGGATGGAACCATCCACAAAAAATGGAAAAGAGACTCACCTCTTTCCCTTATGAAAAAATTCATCTAATTGGCTTTTCTTATATCCCCCCTCTCTACCTGCGACTTTTTCAGAGTCTGGGATCCAAGTGCTTCTTATATCTCTTTTCTCCTTGTGCTTATTATTGGGGAGATCTTCTTTCACAAAAGGAGATTAATAAGAAAAAAACCTTTTTTCAGAAAAAAAAGCTCTCTTCTTTTTCCATTGAGAGATGGGAAGAGCTAGCTTTGGATCAAAATCCTTTTCTCGCAAGTTTCGGAAAAATGGGAAGAAATATGTTGGCGCAGCTTCCCGATCCCCTTTGGGAAGAAGAGGATTACAAAGAACCCAACCAAAGCTTTTTGGGTGCTGTCCAAAAGGATTTTTTAGAATCTACGATTCCACAAAAAAAAGAGCATCTCAAAGATGACTCATTACTTTTTCTTCCTTCCGACAATGCACGATACAAAGAGGTAAAAGGGTTATATCTACTCTTGCAAGAGGCTTTTTCTTCTAATCCTGAACTGCGATTTAGGGATGTGCAAGTCTATGCTCCCCAAATAGAATTATATGCGCCTTTCATACATTGGATCATAGACTTTCCTCATCTAATATATGATATACCTGAGCAATCCCATCTCTTTGAAAGGCTATATCTCCTAGTGGACAATCCAGAAAAATGGGAAAATTTTCTTTTACTCTTCTCTTTAGATGCTTTTCTGTCGAAACAGAAGATTTCCATTGCAGAAGTGGAAAAATGGAAAGAGATATCTGAAAAGATACATATCTTACGTGGGTTTGGAGAAAAGAGTTATCCATTTTCTGTTGAAAATGGGTTGAAAAGATGGATTTTAGCTTTTGTCCAGCTGGAAGAAGATAGCCTCGAGTTGGATATGACAGAGTGTAAGAATTTAGATATTCTTATAGACGCTCTTTCTCATTTAGAAAAGATCCTACATCTTTTTCTCTCATTAGAAAAAATGAGCTTTTTGGAATGGAGGAGAGCTTTTTTCTCTTCTTTGGAGTCATTGTTTGACCTATCAGCAGATAGAGCTGCTTTTTCTATCTTGCAGGAAGTAGAAAATACTTTTTTTTCTTTAGAACAGGAGTTTTTGGAGGAAAAGTTCTGCGCAAAAGATCTCGCTCTTTTCTTCAGAAAAAAATCCTCCTCTTTTTATCGCAGTGGGCAAAAAAAAGATCTCAATTCTATCTCTTTCCGATCGATCAGAGAAAATCTTTTGCCTGCAAAAATTATTGTGCTTCTGGGAATGGATGAAGAGAGCTTTCCAAGAAAGGAGTCGATATCTATCAATGAATGCAGTGAATATTTTCCTACAGCTGCAGATAAAGACCGCTATTTCTTTTTACAGGCTTTATCGCAAGCAGAAGATAGATTATGGATTTTTTACCGGGAATATTCAGAAAAAGATAACAAATCTCTTTCTCCTTCACCCCTTTGTGAACAACTTCTCTCCTATTTAGATCGGTATTACCTCATAGAAGGATTGCGCCCATCCAAGGCTCTTGTAAAGAAGCTTCCTTCCAGATGGTATGACTCCGACTATTTTGAAAGTAAAGAATCTTCGCTTCCTCTTCTCTATTTTCATGCAGCTCAAAAGCAGCAAGAAAAAAAGGAAGATATCTGGAAAATCACTTTTCCCGAATGGAAAGAGTCTGTCGGAGAGAGCTTTTTACTCCGTGACCTGGAGGGATCTGTACAGAGACCCACCTCTCCTTTTCTCAGAAAACATTTGATCTATCCTGACAAGATGGAAAAGAAAGAAGAAGAATTTTTGCTCTCAAACTGGACCAAAAAAAAATATCTTTTTGAAGCTCTTTTCCGAGGAGAAAAGGAAGAGAAAAAATGGATAGAAAAGGGAGAATTACCAGGTGGTCTTTTTGAAACAGTTGCCCTTGCCGAGCTAGAAAGAGAAAAGGAGAAAATCAGAGGTTATTTAGAGAATTGGAAAATCCATGGAAAAGAGTGTAGGGATCACTTCTTTTCAGAGGAGGTAGAGAGCAGGTGGAAAATTTCCGGGGAACTACCCCTTTTCCATTCCAGTGGTCTCTTATACTATGGAAAAAACAGTTTGGAAGATGGGATACGAGCTTGGCCTTCTTTCTTGTTGCGCTGTTATCTTTTTCCTGAGAGTGAAAAGAGGATCTTTTTTATGAAAGATGGAGGGCAAAAAGAGATCTCTATCCCCCAAACGGCGGAATGGATCGATCGGTTTTTGCAGTGGCATGATAATGCCCTTCTCACTCTTTTTCCCTTTACTACTTCCATGCTAGCCTCTTTTTTGAAGGGAAAAAGCTTTCATGTAGATATAGCAAACAGCTTTGATCCTTTCGCTCTTTGGCTTTTCACCATCAAAAATATAGAACTGACAGAAGAGAAAAGATGGAGAGAAAAATTACAATGGGTCTTTGAACCTCTTTTGGAGGCCTATGGCATTTGATATTTTACATTGTACTACTCCTCTTGAGAAAAAACTTCTACTCGAAGCCTCTGCCGGCACGGGAAAAACTTTCACCATAGAACATTTATATGTGAGACTCCTGCTAGAAAAAAAGATTCCTTTCACTTCTCTGTTGGTACTTACCTTCACTAAAGCTGCTACACGCGAATTGCGGATGAGAATAGGTGAGACTATTAGTAGGTCTCTCTCTTCTTTACTCACTGGAGAGAGGCTTCTTTCTTACTTACAACCCTTTCAGGGAAATAAAGAGGCTATTCAGATATTAGAAGAGGCTGCAGCCTCTTTCGAAGAGGCAAAAATTTTTACGATTCATAGTTTCTGTCAGCAAATGTTACGGAATTATGCATCGGAAACAACTCATGGGATCTTTCTTTCTCCCGATGAGGGAGAGCAGAAGGTATTAGATTTTGCTAAAGAGAGCTTGCTGCAAGCTGATTTTCTCTATCCATTTGAAATCAAACAACTATTACAAGAAGAGAGAAAAGAGATAAGTAGATTGATAGAGCGCATTCTTGCCCATATTCCTCTGGAGGCCCTACCAGCAGAAAAACTGATGGAAGAGCTCTATCAGCTATTTCGTGAAAAAGGCAAACTCCCCTCCGGTGCGATAGAAGAGCTTTCGGCAAATTATAAATTCACCTCTTTTTCTAGAGTAGATCTACAAAAAGAGATAGCTATTTTAGACAATCTCTCTGAAGATCTCTCCTTTTCTCTTTTTCAAGAAAAAATAGATACACTTCTAACCACAGGACAGTTTGTAAAATTTTTTCATCCTTCGAATGAGAAAAAGAAGAAAACCTGTGAAATCACAGACTCTATGCAGTGGTTTTTAGGGGAGATGCTTCCTATTTTTTCTAAGCTAGCAGATAAGAGTAGAATGTTCCATCTTGCCTCTACCTTTTTGCAAGAAAAAGTTTATGCATTTTGCTTAGAAGAAGAAATTGTAACGCCTGACAATTTGTTACTCCGGATGGAAAAAAGTCTATCTTTCCCATCTTTTGTACGCTCGATACAAAAAGAGTTAAAGGTGGCCATTATCGATGAGTTCCAAGATACCGATCCGGTCCAGTGGAAGATTCTATCTACTTTATTCCACACTCAGGATCATTTTCTCTATCTGGTGGGAGATCCTAA
>CAYPKB010000031.1:0-1603 GCA_964411185.1 uncultured bacterium | reverse complement strand
TAAACAATCAATTTATGGATTTCGAAATGCAGATATTTATACCTATCTACATGCAAAAAATGAGATGGCAGCTTCTGCTGCTTTAGATTGTAACTTTCGATCTACCTCCAATTTCATTCAGGCACTAAACGCTCTTTTTGCAAAACAAAGGTTCGATCTTCCCAAAATAGGAGAGGCGCTTCTTTATCAACCTGTACGAGCTGGAAAAAAAGAAATAGGCGAATCGCCTCCTATTGAATTTTTTGTAGGGAAAAGTTCATCTAGCAAGAACTCTACCAAAGAAGAAGAAAGAGAACTTTTCTTCCCTTTTATTGCCCGAGAAATTGCAAAAATACCGGTAGAGATGCGATCGAAGGTGGCTATTTTAATCAAAGACAAACACCAGGGAAAAGCGATACAGCAATATCTCACCTCTGTAGGGATTCCATCCATTTGGAACAAGAGAGAAAAATTGGAGGAGAGCAAAACAGCCAGAGCCTTCCAAGATCTTTTGGAAGCTATTTTGAAGCCTTATGATGATGCAAAGGTAGCTAAAGCGCTTGTGGGTCCATACTGTAACCTTCCCTTTACTGAGGAAATATCTCCCCAGGAGAGGCTTCTTTTCATTAGGTGGAAAGAAAAACTCTCTCAGGGAATAGATCTCTTCTTTAGAGATTTTCTTTCTACTTCTATCGATAAAGAATCCGTTTTAGAAAAAATGATGGAGACTCCTATGCTGTATGAGCAGACGATAGAACTTGTAGAACTTCTATCTACCATACCCATAAACATCCTTTCTATCCGTTCTTTTTTCCAACACTTAGAAGAAGAAAGTAAGAGTTTTATCAGTGCTCAAGATGCGCTGCAACTGATGACAATACACATGAGTAAGGGGTTAGAGTTCGATGTGGTCTTTGCTCTTGGCTTATTACCAAGAGAGAGTAGAAAAGATAACTCTATTAGGGGGGAGGAAGAGGTTGATGCAGAAAAGCAAAGACAACTCTATGTGGCTCTTACTCGAGCCAAAAGAAAATTGTATATTCCTTTCCTTTTGAGCGAGAAGGAAAAAAAATTTCTCCCAGCTAAAAGCTCACCTATAGAGCTCTTTCTGAGTCAGGCTATATTGCAAACCTCCTATGGACAGGTAGCAGAAGAGGATTTCATTGCCTATATGGACTCTTTTTCTTCCGATGAGATTTCCTATACCATGCTCCCTATCTCTTTCTCTCCGGTATTATCAGAAAAGCAAAAAAAGGCTCTTTTTCCTCTGGCTCCCAAGACAATCTCTCAGCCTCCTCTTCCTCTTCTATCTTTTTCCTCTACTGCCTCTGGATGGGAAAAAATCCCTTTTGCAGAAGAAGCGGTAGAAATAGATAGAGGAGCGAGATTTGGCTCCTTTCTTCACGAATTGTTAGCTCATATTCTGCTATCAGAGTACTCTTTAGAAGAGGGTCGAGAGTTTTTGCAGCAACGATTTTCCGCCTCTTTGTTCTCCCCTTCTTTTTCTACTTTTTCAGAGATTTTACTAACATCTCTTTACTCTCCTATTTTTCTCTCTTCTCCTCTGATGGAAATTCCAAAGAAATTTCGTTTTCCAGAAATTGATTTCTACTATCTTTCTCTG
>CAYPKB010000030.1:6346-10177 GCA_964411185.1 uncultured bacterium | reverse complement strand
TCTATTAAGGATCCATTCAAGACGTTTATTGCCTCCCTTTTTGGGGTGGATATCTTCTCTTGTATCATGGAATGTAAAGACCCTTTGTCCAAAAGCGGTACGCTGAGATTGTTTGAGAGCTTCTGTTACCACCTTCATCAAGGAACGCTCAGCGAAAAAGATGGGCAACTTTCCATATAGCGCTTGCAAATAAGCCCATAGAGCAGCAATAACAGAGGTTTTCCCCGAGCCCATAATAGCATGAAAAATGCAGCTGAGCTCTCCTGTTACGAAATCAATATTTTTTGCTTGGTCGCTTCGAGGAATCTTCCCTGATCTTCTGGCAAAAACTAAAAAGAGGCGATTGTTTTTATGCGAGGCCAAATGGGAAAGAGATTCTCTCATATAGAGATGAAGTTTTTGGGAAAAGATCTCTCTCTCTTCTTTGCTGATAGTACTCTTTTGTAAGTTATCTAAGATCATTTTTGCCTGTAGCATGCGCAGATGGGTTACTTCTTGTACTACCCAATCTCCTACCTCCTCAAGGAGTTGTTTGATCTTTTCTTCAGAAAGAGTGGCGACAAAAACCTTTTGGCAAGCTTTGTAGTCTTGCTGGAGATAAAGTATTTCCAAATCTTCCATAGAAAGCTTGGGAAGAACCCCTCCATGCATAGCCAAATATTTTTCTTCATTTTCTCCGGGATCATTTACTCTTTGTAAAATTTCTTCTGCCCTTTTTTGTTTACTCTCGTGATTGACTTTGATCATCAGGTCTAATTGGCCCAACATCTTTTGGGCAATCTCGCTAGAAATTTCGATAGAACTTGTGGGAAGCTGCTTCCTTCCCTCTTCTACCTCTTTCAAGAATTCGTCTATTTCTCTTAGGTAGGCTTCTCTATATTTTTTTTGTGTGAAAGCCCTTTGAAACCCTTGAGAATGCTTTCTTATCTCTTCTAATGAAAGGGTCGTATCAGGATAGGAAGATCGCTCTTTTTTCCATTTTTCTTCAAAGCTTGCAAACCAGGCAGCAAAATTATCAAGAAGAGAAAGATTTTGCTTCCTTTTTTCTATAGGATGATTTCCTGCAATCTCTTTTTTCTTTGTAGGGATTTCCTCTGGTTGTTTTCCGCTTCTATCCCAAAGCTCTTGTAACAAACCTTTGGGAGGATATTGCTCTTGGGGTTTCATACGGTCTATAAGATCGTGAAACGCTCTGGTAAAATCACCTCTTGTCCACGGACTTGTGGGAAGTTTTTCCAAGCAAGTACGGAAGTGGAGAATTTCAGTTTGTAGATGAGTGTTATGGGTTAGATGATAAAGAAAAAATAAGAGATATTCTCTAGAAGCATCATCATTGTCACTAGGAAAGTTTACTAAACGGAAATGGGTATGAAAGCGTAATTTTTCTATGGTATCCTGCTTCCCGTCTATGAGTACTCCCAATCCTTCATAGAAGAACTGAAGACTTTTCCTTTTTTCAACCTCCTTGCTCTCTGGCTCATCCCACACTTCTAATAAAGCAGGGTCAAAGGAGCTGCTTTCCGATAAAGTGATTGTAGCGTCTCTTTCGAAGTGGCTTATTTCAAATCTATTTTTTATCGAATCGAGATCAGCGAAAGTAAAGAGAAAAGGATTAAGTTGGTAGAAAGATTCCAATTTTTTGGTAGGATCGGAGAGGAGGTAATTTTTTCGTAACTCTAACTCATCTCTTAGTGAGCTTTTTTTGGCATTTCCTTCTCTACTTTTGCTGCCCATTGGATTGAGTAAAGCATCGATTAATTCAATCTCTTCCTCCTCTTTCAAACGAAAGTGTGGATGGATAGTAGCCAGCCTGTCTTTATATTTTAGGTAGATAGTAGCTAGTTCTAGAAAAAAGCGTAGACCGAAGTTTGAACTTTTTAGGGAAAGATTTTGGTAGAGAAGGGCTGCCCGTAGGGAGATGGCAAGCGCATTTGGAATATAATTACCTATGATAAAAGGATAGGTAGCGATTTTCTCTAACCAATCCAATTCTAACTGGGTAATAGTGTCTACCTCGGAGATATGGTCTAACTCTTGTAGAGCCTCTGAATAGTGTCTTGTTCCCAGATAGAGATAAGCTAGAAAAATATGTCCGATCAGAGAATCAGCTACAAATTTCCCTCCCACAATGGAAAAAGAGAGATACTCTCTTTTTTCTTCCGGCTGAAAAAGAGGATTCGATCCTCTAGTGCGAGGAATGAAAAGCTTTTTAGCAGTGGAAAAAGGTTTTGATTGTGCCCATTGTTTGGATGGAAAGGTAAAAAGTGGAATGAGGGCCTTTCTCTCTCCTGATGAGTGTTCTACTTCAAGATAGTTGGAGAATCTGCCTATATATCCTCTTCTCTTCTTGGCAAGGACTTTATATTCTCCCTTCCAAAACCATTCATGAGTGAAAAAATTTTTTCCGCTTCTGCCTCTAGTAAATCGAAGAGTATCTCCCTCCAAAGTACAGACTCTTGGAAGTTCTATTTGTATCAGCTCACGAGAGCTATTGGTTGTCCATATCTGCTGCTCTTTTTCATCAAAAAGAGAAAAAGCATTTTCTTCTAAAGGCGGTAGATACTCTCTATCTCCTTGTAGAATTTTTCCTTGGGGATCTACGATGTAAATTATTTTGGTAGGTTTTTCTCTACGGGTAATAACGATTCCCTTTTCTCCTTCGGGACGCCAATGGATATGATTGGAATCTAGCAGCGGTTTAGGGAACCCTTTGAGTTTTTTTTCTCTGATCTTTTTTGGTGAAACAAAAGAGTGCCATCTGCCATCTATTTTAGCTCGTATGCCACTTTCCATGTCACCTTTAGCGATGACTACTTGACCATATTCCGGATGAGTAAAAAAATAGGTAGTTGTAGATGTAAGAATAGTAGGTCTGGCATCACCAAAAAGATATTGGAAGTTTTCATGCGTATATTCAAAAGATTCTGCTATGGAACGCAATTCCTGGCGATTGGTGATCATAAGGCCATTCATCAGATCAATCGTATAAGAGTCGCCCTCAGGTGATTTGGCTTCCACTGTGAGATTATGGACTTGATTGTTGATCTGAAGAGTCTTTGCAGCAATAGGGAAGCCGCACTGTCTGAAGATAGCAAAAAAGATCTCTTGCCAGTTTAGCGCTTTCTCAAACCTATGAAGATCTTGTAAGTAGTGGTGCATTTGAGAATAGACCGCCTCTTTGAGAAAGTCATGACAGTTCTCCTTTGAGATAGGCAGCCGTTTGCTAGCCATATAATCTGCTAAAATTTCTTGGTGTGGGATGCGTACTCCTTCCAGAAGAGGTAGTGCATAGAGATTATAATAGAGCCTGTTAAGGTAGAATATAGCTCTATCTTCTGCTAGATAATGGGAATCATCTATCACATTACCCATTGGAAGAAGAACTCTTTCTCCTATATTTTTTAGAAGATTCATCAAAGGGGTGAGGTCTACACGCAAATTTTCACTTTTCAGGACCTCAGCACTTTTTACAGCCAGTCGTATGAAAAAAGAGGAGCTGTGGATGTCCGGATATTGTCGAGAGCTGCAGAAATGAGCTATTCCTTTTTCCACAGAAGTGATTAGTGTATCAATCAAGGTAGGATTTTTTTCTATTTCCTGAGCGAAATCTTCAAAAATTTTGGTAGAACCTGTGGAATCATCTTCTTCGATCGGGTTTTTGAAAAATTGCAGCCAGAATTGAGTCTGTAGATAAGAGTTAGAAAAAGAAGAGATATATCCCATGAAATGAGATAGAAGGGACTCTAGCTGTACTTTTCGAACAGAAGAGGCAGAGCTCATAAGAGCCAGGTGATAGGCGAAGAGATCTCTCTCATCATACCGTGTCTCTAG
>CAYPKB010000030.1:0-6336 GCA_964411185.1 uncultured bacterium | reverse complement strand
GGAAAGTTTTCCACTTGTGATCTTTCAAGAGAAGATCGTAAGGGGTAAAAATTGGAATCATTTTGATATTGGATTTCTAATCTACTGTCAGAACTATCATCAAACTGAGGCCAAGAGGAGTAAAAAAAATTTTTGCTCTCACTTGCTCTCAAACGAGAGATGGGAGAAAACAGTAAAGATTCCCCAAACTCTGCAGGTCTCGTTCGGTATTTATCCAGTTGAAGAGAGGTAAAAGCTGATAGGTCTTTTACTGGGTTAAAAAAAGAAAAAGAGAGGTAAAGTGATTCTAAAAAAAATCGATGAATGGAAAGGCCTGTTCGATCGAGGTAGGAAGGCTTGCAGGCAAGAATAACTGTCTTTGCATTGATTTCATGATATTGTATTTTTTTAGATAAACCTGATTTATCATACTCTTTATGAAGAGAGTTTTTAAGTTGTGGATAGCGTTCGACCAAAGATTGTAAAAATTTTTCTTCACCCTTCTTACGGTCGGCCTTGTTTCCTCCCGTTTTTGGCAGAGCAAAGAAACTAAATGGGATGCATTCTATTCCATCTAACTTTGCGCAATAGTTACACAATTGATGGTATCTTTTTCTAGCCACCTCATTGGAGGGGAGAAAAAAGGGATTATTTTCGATTTTTCTTACAAACTTAAAGGGAATGATCTCAGTGAAAAGATGAGGGTTTTCTCTTTTAGCAAGCTCGTAGATAAGAAGATGTATTGAAAAGGCAGTAATAGCTCTATCGGCCGTAGATTCACCGTTTCTGGATAAGGTGATCTTGTGGTAGCGGAAGAGAATGGAGTTGAGTTTCTCCATTATCTTAGATCTCTTTTCTTGAGGAATAGCATCTAAAAACTCTGTCGTGATGGGGATTGTCTGAAAGAAGTGGTCTACTTGCGCTTGATAGAGTGGAAAGCTAGTTTCTTCTGCCTGGAAGAGAATCGTTTCCATATCTCTGAGTTGGTCTACAAGAGGAACAGAAGTGGAGTATTTCGGAAGGAAACGGGTCCCTTTCCTATCAACTTTTACCTCGGAAATAGCTGTAGAGGTAAAAGTGGATAGAAATTCTCTAAGCTCTTTTCTCCATGTAGGATCTACGGAAAGAGGTTTTGGATCTTTTACAATCCCTTCTAATTGATCGATCTCTTCAATTGCTTGCAGCTCTTTTTTTCTCTTCAACAAAAAAGAGGAGAGTTCTTTTTCCAAAGGGCGAAGAGGTTCTATATCTTCATTCGTTAATAGATTGGCCTCTCGTTTTTTTCTCGCTTCATAAAAAAGTTTTCGCAAAGAAGATTCCAGCATGAAAATCTTTTCTTCTGACCATTTGGTTTCTTTTTTTTCTCTTTCGAAAAGGGAGTTGAGAGTGATCAAACGAATGTAATAATGCACCCTTTTATAGATGTGGATAGGTAGGTTCATACGTAAAATCGCTAAAAGAACCTTCCATGCACATGTACCAGCTCTTTGCTCTGTTATAAAAACTTTGGAGAGGGGATCTTCCAAGTCAAGATAGGGAAGAAAATGACGAAAAGAGACTTCATAGATCTTTTTGGGAGAAAAATCCTTTTTCTCTACGGATGCACGGAGTGCTATGAGTGACTGTAAAAGGAAATTTTCTCCTTTGAAGAGCTCTTTGGCAGGGATGCCAGAAAAGATGAGATAAGGAGCCATTTTTCTTTTTCTTTCTTTTTTCTCAGTGGGGTGATAACCGCCATCTTCTCCTGTGTTTATTACAATGAGCTTATAGCCATTTTTTTCGCGGATAAATTTGTAGGCCATAGCATGCCCACGTTCATTCCAAAATCCCCCAAATAACAAAAGAGATTCTCCTTCTTCTAGTGCTTCGATCTTGTTTTTAGCTTCTTGGGCAAGTGATGCTATTTCTTTTTCTTGAGGATTCTCTAGGCGAGAATAGTTTTCTACTGCTCTAATACAGTCGTCTATATCTTTTTTGGCAGAAGAGAGTTCCTCAGAAGTTACAATTTTTTGATCGATGAGGATAGGAAAAATCGTTTCTATCGGGTATTTCCAATGGATTTGAATCTTGGAGCCTTCTAGTTCTTTATCACCTCTAATTTCCTCATCTAGAAAGATATGAGAAAAATATTTGTCTATTTTCGAACTTTTTACACCTTCTAATGAAAAAGAAAGAGGAGTTATAGGCTGATTGTTTGAAGATTCATTAGATCTTTCCGATGGCTCAGATGGATCAATGGATTTTCTTTCTTCGAATGGAAAAGGGGAAGAGGGAATCATAATCTATTAAAGTTTTTGTTTTTTTTCTGATCTATTTTACTATTAAAATTAATTAAAATGAATAATTATTTTTATAAATTAAATATTATATTAAGATAAAAGTCTTAAAAATATTTTTTTTATAAAAAATTAATTTTAAATAGATGTAGGTAGCAGATCTTTTTCTCTTTGACAGGTAAGGAAGCGAAAAAAATATCCAAGGAGGTTGAGAATGGAGAGAATAGATGAGAGGAACAGTTTCAAAATTTTCTGATATAGGGTGAGATATTTTATTTGGCCCCCAGAAACTAGCTGAATCTGTCTAACTGACAGTTGTGGGATATTTTCTGCTTCTAAATGGATAACTTCCTTAGAAGAGGAGATATGTGCAAGCTGACTTTTCGCAAGATTTCTTTTCTGCTTAGAAGTGAGGATAAAAAGAATTTGAGGAATATGTTCTGCTGCAATTTTTTGAATTTTAGCAACGGGGAAATGTGCCATTTGCTCTTTGGACAACAAGGTTACCTGCGATGCAGATAATTTCTGGACTTGGGAGCCGGATAGTCGTTTCATCGTATTTCTATCTTCAATCCGTTGGAGCTGTTGAGCTGTCAGGTGGCTAAATTGATCCTCGGTTAAGGCAGGGAATTGAGAGGGTATCAAGTCCTCTATTTTTCCAGAGCGAAGCTTTTTGAGAATTTGTGGGTTTTGGATTTTTTGCAATTGCTTAGTAGAAAGGTCATCCAGACGGTGATCTTCTAAAGAGAGGATTTGCTCTTGTGTGATTTTTTGTAATCTCTCTTTCGGTAGACGGTTGATCAAAGCTGAATTCTCTATCTGTTGAACCTGCTCATCTGTCAGGAAGGAGAGAGAGCGGTCGCTCAATTTGTGTATAAGAGAGGAAGGCAGATAGGGAACGGCTTCATCTGGATAGGATTGCATTTGCAGGGGTGTCACCTCTTCCCAGATTTGTCTCCTTCCTTCTTCTTTTCGTTCATCTAGAGCAGAGATTATCTGAGGCAATTGCCGTTGAGGGTGAAGTTTTTGTATAGAGCGTCTATCTTGTAGCACTATATCTATCAATAAGGGAAGTTCCTCCTCGACTTTGACTTGTTGGATTCTAAATGTACTAAGTTCAGAGAAGGTCCGAGAAGGGAGATATTTCCATCTTTCTGAAGGAAGATAAGGACTATTAATCAATCGTTTGCTTGTGATAAAAGCTAATTTCTCATTTGCAAGATGGGGCAGAGCTTTTTCATTTATTTCATTTAGCCTTTTTTCTGGAAGGCGGCTCAGAATTTCTTTGGTTTGTATCTTTTGTATTCTTTCTGGAGGAATAGCTTCCCAGTCTACAGAGGTGAAATCGATATAAGCCCAATCAGGAAGCTTTTGTAAATCGGAGGAAGGAAGCTCTTCTTTTACCTTCAAGATCTGTTTCTGCATAGTTGGAGATAGATATTGGTAGAATGAAAGGGGAAGAGATCGAATCCAAGCAGAGTTACTGAGTTTTTCTAGTTGCTCTCGTGAGAAATTTTGCTGTAGGCGAAGGATATTAGGATCGGAGGGAAAAGATTCTATCATTTCATCTAGAAGAGAAGGTGGAATAGAGCCAATGGCATCTATATCGGTTACATAAAGCGCTTGTTTCGCTGTGATTTTGTCCATCTGCGATGAAACCAGTTGGCTGATTTTTTCTTTTTCTTCTAAAACCTCTAGCAGTTCTGGTCTATCCAGAAATGGTATTTGATTAGGATATAATAGTGATACCTGACTTGGTAAGATATGGCGGATCTTTGCGGGAGAGAGGCGGGAAATCTCATATTCATCCTCTTCGGTAAGATTTTGAATCCAATGGATGAGCTCTTCTGTTATCACCTCTTCTTTTTCCATAGCTCTACGGTGAGAGATGACAGCAGAGTATAACCCTAATTCGCTTTTTGAAAGACCTACAGAAAAGAGAGATCGTTCAATGGGAGAGTATTTCAATCGAAGGGCCATATACTCTTTTTTCATCTTTTCTCTATTTCTATTTCTATCTTTCATCCAAAAACGGGCAAGATCCCAAAGGTCTAATGCCGGAAGAGCAGAAAGGTCGCCGCAAAAGAGGATAATTTCTACCCAAGAGAGCTGATGTTCTTTCGTGGGGAAAGGCAGAAGTTTGTGCGGGGTGAAAGGAATCCCGTGTGAGGATAGAAGCCAGACGTTTTGTAGCTCATTTTGTTTATGCTTTTGCGTCAGATAATTTTTGAATTGAACCGTTTCTTTGGCAGTGAGGAGAATAAAGAGGGGATTTTTTTCTCCAACTAGAAGAATTTGGTTAGCGGGGCGTTGTCTTTTGTAAAAAACCGGTAATAATCTCTTTTTTACATAACGCCAGTTTTTCGAAAGATAGATTGACCGTTTTTCAGAAAAAATCTCGCTGAATTTTTTATAGCTAGGGAACTCGTTACCGAGCTCCTTATCCATAAAAAGCCTGGGAAGAGAGATCATCTCTTTGGAAGCAAGCGCTTTCATGGGATTTTCTGTTATAAGAGAGTGGATAAATTGATCGATCTCTTTTTCTATCCATGAATCCTCCTCTCTATCTTCTAAACTAGAAACATTCTCATGGATATTCATTTCTATTTCGAGCTCTTGCTCGATTTCCAGTTCTTGCTCCACTTCTATCTCTACTTCTTGTTCTACTCTTTGGTCTATTTCCGTTTGGAGCTCACTTCCGAAATCAAGAAGAGAAGAGGAAGAGTTATTTTTTCTTTCTATTACAGAAGAGGGGAGCTTTTTTTCTTTTTGTTTAGCAAGAGTCAAAATATCGGAAAACTGCTCTTTGATCGAGGCAAGATCAGACTCTAATTGCGTCTCTTGAAAGAGCTCTGGAATTTTCTCTTTCGTCTCTTCTACTTTTTTCTCGAATTTTTCGAGAATCCTGCTTTGATAGTTTTCTAACATTTTGTAGGTAGGAATCTCTTCTTCCTCTGAAAGGAGAAAAGGAGCAAGGTCATCAGATAGTTTTGGAAATAAAAAATCTTCATAGACTTGCAGTCGCCAAAATAAAAGATCTTCTCTTTCTGGAGCGATCACTTGCAGGGATGCTCTCCATTGATGTTGCACCGCAGCGTCGAACATCTGTCTGAAAGATCTGGCCAGAGAGTCAGCTTGCTCTTTTGCTTGGTTTAAAGAAGAGAGCTGCAGAAGACAGTGAAGAAGATTGGTGTTTTGCGGAATTTTTTCTCGGAAATGGTTAGAGATAAGGAAATGGGCTCTTTGTGTTGTTAAAAACTTACGAAGCCGCATAACTGTTTGTAGCAGGGAGCGCTGTAAGGTGGTTTTTTCCATTGTGACTATGGCTACTGATTCTGCCGGGCGTTGAACATCCGTTCCTACCGTATGGGCTGAGTCAAGAAAAAGAGCCGTTTTGTCGATAGATATTCCTTTCTCTTTCAAGGCATTTTCGTCGGTCCCAGAAAGGAAGATAATCTCCCGCTCATTTTTTTCCCTTTTTACAGCTGCAAACCGATTACATTCCCGTTCTTCCTCCCTTTTATGAAAAAACAATATCGTATCAATCGGTGAGTTCTTTTTTTCGTAAAGGGAAAGTAGTGCATTTGCCACCTCTAGGTTGCTATTACGGTGTAAAAGAGCTCCTGTATCAAAAAAACAATCGAAAGGTTTTGTATTATAGATTGTTTCAAAAGAGTCTTCTAAACAGTTAAGATCTGCTGAAAATACTTCCGTTTCATCCTCCCTTTGCAGAATGGTATGTAGGATTTTCCCCTCAGTTCCCTCGTCTAGATAGGCATTTTCAGAAAAAACTTTTGGAAGACTTTCTCGATTCCAAGGAGTTCCAGTCATGCCAAATTTCCTTGGAATCAGTGCAGATAAGTCATGAGGACTGCTGGAGATTTGCCTCGTAAAATGATAGGTGTGAAGGGCTGCCGTTTCTGCTTCTATATCTAAACGTGATGGACTTTGGTTTACTCGGAGTAGAGCTTCTTCTAATTCTTGAGGAGATATATTTTCGAAAAGATCTATGCCTATAAGATTGTATGCATAAATAGTATCGGGTGTTTGGGAAAGAGGAAGATGTTCTTGCGTTGCTTGT
>CAYPKB010000029.1:0-10298 GCA_964411185.1 uncultured bacterium | reverse complement strand
GAGGTAGAATATGAAGAGGTAGACTCTTCGCTCTGGTATATAAAGTATCCAGTAGAAAATGATTTTCTTGTCGTAGCAACCACTAGACCTGAAACCTTATTTGGAGATGTTGCCATTGCAGTTCATCCGGATGACAGTAGATTCATCTCTTTAATCGGGAAAAAGGCACATTTACCTCTTTCGGATAGAGAGATTCCTATCATTGCAGATCCTATGGTCGATCCTGATTTCGGTTCTGGAGCTGTGAAAATTACACCGGCTCATGACCCTAATGATTATGAAATGGGCCTTTCCCATAATCTTCCGATGATTAACCTTCTGGAAAAAGATGGCACTTTGAACGATCTGTGCGGAGAATTTGCAGGGATACAGATCGAATCTGCTAGAGAAAAAGTAGTAGAAACTCTGCAAAATAAGGGATTGATCGAACGAATCGATAAGTATACGCTTCGCAGGGGGATATCTTACCGCTCGAAAGCAGTAATCCAACCCTTTCTCTCAAAACAGTGGTTCATTCGGATGGAGCCCTTTAAAAAGTCTCTTATCCAAGCTGTTCGAGATAAAAAAGTAGAACTTCTTCCTTCCCATTGGGAAAACACCTACAAACATTGGATTGATAATCTCAGAGATTGGTGTATTTCTCGCCAACTATGGTGGGGACATCAAATCCCTATCTGGCACCACATTGATAAACCAGGTGAAAAAATCTGTTACGATGGGGAAGGGCTTCCTCCCGAAGTAGCAAAAGATCCTTCTTCTTGGATCCAGGATGAGGATGTGTTAGATACTTGGTTTTCTTCTGCTTTATGGCCTTTTTCTACCTTAGGATGGCCCGAAAAAACTGAAAAACTCCAAGATTTTTATCCTAATAGCCTGCTCATCACAGGACATGACATTCTTTTCTTCTGGGTCGCCAGAATGATCATGATGGGTCAATATGTGATGAAAGAGATTCCTTTTCATCAAAGCTTCATACATGGACTAATCTATGGCAAATCCTACTTTAGATTTTCAGAAGGAGAAGTTCACTATGTCTCTCCGGAGGAGAAAAAAAGATTCGACCTTGGTGAAAGAGTTCTTCCTGGAGTCCATGCAAAATGGGAAAAAATGTCAAAATCAAAAGGAAATGTCATTGATCCTCTAGAAATTATAGATGAGTATGGAACAGATGCCTTGAGGATGGCTCTTATTTCCTCTGTTACTTTTGCAAGGCAAATAGATCTAGATAGAAGACGTTTTGAAGAACATAAAAACTTTGCTAATAAAATGTACAATGGGGCTCGGTTTGTCCTTATGCATATTAGTGATCTTTCTTCTGACGATTGGGAACAAGGTATAGAACTAGATGCCTTAGAAGATCAATGGATCTTCTCTCAGCTGCAGAGCCTAATTGAGAATTTTACTCATGCATTGGATCATTTTGCTTTCGATAAGGCATGCCACTATATTTACGATTTTTACTGGAATCAGTTTTGTGCCTATTATCTCGAGCTCGCAAAACCTATTTTATTTGGGCAGGATGAGAAAAGAAAGAAAAACAGAAAGAAAATCTTAGCGATTCTTCTTACCTCATCTATGCTATTGACCCACCCACTTGCTCCTTTTATTACAGAAGAGATTTTCTCTCTAATTAAAGCAGGATGCCCTGATCTTTCTTTTACCACTCACTGCCCATACACCTCACATTGGCAAAAGGTTATGAAAGAGGAAAGTTGTATGGTAGCTCCTTTTCCCAAACCGATCTATCCTACAAACAATGAAGCTACTGAGATCTTTTCCTTTATGCAGGAGATCATCCGCGCTACAAGAAACATTCGAGGTGAAATGGCTCTATCTCCCACTGAAAAAGTCTCTCTTTTCGTTATTGCATCAGAAAAAGAAAAAGATAGAGTTGTTTTAGAAAAAAACCAGAGTATGTTGCAAGCCCTTCTTCCTCTCAAAGAGCTCATTTTTACTAGTGAAGAACCATCTTCATTTGGAGCGAGCCAAATCAGAGGAAAAATAAAACTTTTTGTTCCTCTCACCCCCGAAATGCAAGCAAAAGAGGAAAAGCGTCTACTCAAAGAGCAAGAAAAGCTCTCCAAGCAACAAACTAAATTAGAATCTCAATTATCTAACAACGAATTTGTGTCTAACGCGCCCAAAGATTTGGTAAAAAAATTCCAAGAAAATTTATTGGAAACGAAAGAGCGTCTTGCCCTTATAGAGAGAAAGCTCCAAAAATTTAATATCTCTTAAATTTTTCTTTAAAAAAACTCCCTCCTTGGCTTACAAGGTTCCCAAGCTATTAAGAAACAGCTTTTTTGGTAGCTATACTTAAACCCAATAGGAGGTAGTATGAGTTCAATACAACCAACAAGTTCTTACTCAACATTAGAGCATGTTCCCTTGAAAACCCTTGAAGGAAGAGCAAGAGAGCTGTGTAAGCAAATCACAAGGATGATGCCGATAATTGTAGGGAACATCAGTGATTTCAATCATGGAATCGACCTCAAAAATGAAAAACTTATTCTTCTGGAAAGCAATCCCACAGGAAAAAAGTCCGAAATAGCAACTGATGAACGAAAAGAGTATGAGTCTCATCGATCTACTTACCATGAGACAGTGTCGATGGTAGTTACATTAGGAAAAGTGGATGCTCTTTTTCAAGTGTATCATCCACTTTCCAAAGAGGTAATAACTTCTCTTTCTTGGAAACAACAAAGTTTATTAGAACAAACGGAAAGACAAGAAGAGCTCAACTTTTTTGAACAACATAGATTTTTTGTGCAAGCTAGAAATTTTGTGAGAGAGAATATGGAGACCTTTGCATTAAATGCAAAAGGACTTGCGCAACTCAAAGAAGAAGCAAAACAGTCTGTTCCTTCAAAAAGCATCTTAGGATTCAATATAACAAGTGGAGATAAAGATGCCATTGAAAATTGTAGTATAAAATATACAAATAAACTACTAGTCAAAGAAGATCAAAAAAAAACAAAGAAGGAAAAATCTGCTGAGACCAAACTGCAAACTTCTATCCTGAGTAACCCCTATCTCACCTCACGAGAAAGTCTAGAATTACTTCCTAGCCATGACATTCAAACTTCTCTTGAGACTGTATCCAAACGATTATATGAGTTGAGTTACCAATTGAAAAAAGAACTATCCTTTGAAATCGCACACTTACCCGTTGATTTATCCGCAATAGAAGATTGTGAAAAGGCATTTGAAGAGGCTGATAAAGTACTTTCTTCTGTTGACAAAATCGAAAGAAAAATAATGCTAACTCCTCAGCAAATCGATTTGATAAAGTATCTAGCTCCTATGGAGCTGCCTGCACTGGAAAAAATAGCAAACTCTGGTGTTTCAGAAAAAATTCAAAATGCTACTGCCCTGTTGAAGGGGATAAAACAAAAATGCCATAATCTCATAAAGCAGATTGAAAACTTCAAAGGCCAAGCAGAGAAAAGCCGCAGTAACAGCACTTCTTCTGGAGATAGCTCTTCTCTAGAAGCAGAAGAGGAGGCTAAGAGCGAATAAATCTTATTCAGAGGCAGCAATAGGCTGCCTCTTTTTTTTGTATGAGATGCTTTTATTTTTTTATTTTTTTCTCTTTTTTTCTTCATGGTAAAACTATCGAAGAGATGACACTTTCAGAAAAAGTAGGTCAATTATTCATGACTTACATTGAAGGCGAAGAGATCACAATCGAGAATGAAAATTTTTTGAGAGAATCTCACCTTGGAGGAATCATTGTATATTCCTTTGCTAACAAACTCGATGATCCTTCTCAGATCAACAATTTATGCACACAGGCACAAGAAATCTCTCTTGATGAATTGGGTCAGCCTCTTTTAATAGCAGCAGACCAAGAAGGAGGTAAAGTCCAAAGGTTACGGACTCATTTTACCCTGTTTCCGGGCAATGCCACACTAGGAGAAAAAGATCCCTCTTTGACCAACGATGTATACCAAGCTATGGGTGAAGAAATGTTGAGTGTAGGAGTCAACATGAACCTTGCACCGGTTGTCGATCCGAATAATAATCCAGATAATCCTGTCATAGGAAATAGAGCCTTCCATTCATATCCACAAGAAGTAGCTATACTTGGGAAAAAAGCTATAGAGGGGTTAGATAATGCTGGAGTAATCCCCTGTATAAAACATTTTCCTGGTCATGGAGATGTAACAGTAGACTCTCATTTAGCTCTTCCAGTTGTAATGAAACAGATGAATGAACTGGAACAGATGGAGCTATTCCCCTTCAGATCTCTTGTTCCTTATACCCCAGTCATCATGACAGCTCATATATTATATCCTTTTATTGATCCATCTGCCTGTGCTACTACCTCTTCTTACTTTATGCACAAACTATTACGTGAAGAACTAGGATTTTCCGGAGTGGTTATCACTGATTCCCTGACTATGAAAGGAGTTCTGCAGATGCATGGCTCGATAGAAGAGGCTGCTATTGAGGCCTTCCTGGCAGGTTGTGATATTCTCTTGATAGGTAATGATAAGTTGATCGGAAATGATGGACATCTACTAACAGAAAGAGATATCTCACACTATGATCTTGTGAAAAAGGTTATAGCTACTTTTATCAAAGCGATAGAAGAGGGTAGAATTTCTGAAAAGAGAGTGGATGAATCTCTGAAAAGAATTATTGCTCTCAAAAAAAGAGCTCGAATATCTCCAGTAGGGAATCTTCCGGAATTAGTAGAAAAACACAAAAAACTTACTGAGCTTTTGCTTTGATCTTATTTTTCTTTTCCTGACGGATAATATCTGTAAAAGCCCTGGTCTCAGTGGCTGTCACTCTTGAAAGACCAATTAGACCAATCAGATTGGGAAAAGCCATCAACCCATTCATGACATTAGCAAGACTCCACACAATCTCCAATCCCAACATAGCTCCTGGAATCAGAACCAATGTATAGATCACTCTATACCAAGGAACTATCTTCTCACCTGCTAAAAACTCCATAGATTTTTCACCATAATATGCCCACCCTAATATGGTAGAATAAGCAAAAAGCATAAGAGAGAAAGTTACAATATATCCCCCTCCTGGAATGACCGAATCAAAAGCACGAATAATCATAACTGACCCGTCCAAAGATTTGCCTGAAGGATCAATTTCACCAAGTACACCAGTTACTGCAATAGCAAGGCCTGTAATAGAACAAACAATAATGGAAGTAATGAAAACCCCACTCATAGATACCAAAGCTTGCCTTCCTGGAACATCAGTCTTAGCAGCAGCTGCCGCTATAGGAGCACTACCCAATCCTGCTTCAGAAGAAAAAACCCCCCGAGAGACACCATATTGTACTGCCATCATTATGGAAGCTCCTAAAAATCCACCGAAGGCTGCTTGTCCTGTAAAAGCGGAACGAATAATTAAAGCAAAAGCAGCAGGAATCTGATCTATTTTAAAAATTAAGAGGATGGTTCCTCCTCCGATGTAGAGTACTGCCATAACGGGAACAAGTAACGAAGAGACTCGTCCTATGCTTTTGATTCCTCCGAATAAAGCAATTCCTGTCAAAACTGAGAGAATAATGCCCGTAATGGTAACATCTAGTCCTACCAAATCATGTAGAGCATTAGAAACAGAATTGGCTTGGACCATATTCCCTGTGCCTAATGCAGTGATTGCTGCCATCAAAGCAAAAAAGATGGCCAGTTTGCGCATTCGCAGACCTCTATGCAGATAGTACATAGGTCCACCGCACATCTCACCCTTTTGATCCACTTCCCTATATTTTACCGCCAAAATAGCTTCGCTATATTTGGTAGCCATCCCTAAAAGAGCGCTGACCCAAAGCCAAAAAAGAGCTCCCAACCCTCCTGCTTTTATAGCCGTAGCAACTCCTGTAATACTTCCGATCCCAATAGTGGCTGCCAGTGCAGTCATTAGAGCTTGAAAATGGCTGATATCTCCTTCGGCCGCATCATCATGTCTGGTAAAAGCTAATTTTAAAGAGTAAAAAAGATAACGGAATTGTACTCCGCGGAGAATGATAGTGAGGTAAATTCCTACTCCCAACAACAAAATTATGAGGGGTGCTCCCCAAATAAAATTTTCTAATTTTTGTAAAATCTCTTGTAATTGATGCATCTTATCTCGCAGGGATTTGACAGCTAAGAAAAACTAAATAGCTATCTTAGTAGGGTCCAAAGTGAGTTTTATAACAAAAGTAAAGAAAAAAATCAATTGGCACTCATTCCTCTTCAGCTCCTTTTACCTTGTTTTAAAGGTCATTTGTGAGTACTATCTTCTCATCCTCGCCATACAAAAAGGAGAATAATGATGGACTTCAGCATGGTTGGCCCAGCTATAGTATTAGCTTTAGGGTGTTTCGGTAGTGCTATTGGATGTGGAATAGCAGGTATGGCTTCTCATGGTGTCATGAGCCGTGTGGAAGAAGGGCATGGAAAATTTATTGGTATTTCAGCCGTACCCTCCTCTCAATCTATCTATGGCTTTGTATTAATGATTCTTATGAAAAATGCAATAATAGCAGGCACTCTGAGCCCTATTAGTGGTATTGGAATTGGCCTCTTTGTAGGTCTTGCTATTATGGCCTCCTCTATCTATCAAGGAAGATGCGCAGCTACTGCCATTCAAGCTTCAGCAAAACAACCCGCTGTCTTTGGTAAAACCTTTGCAGCTCTTGGGATTGTTGAGTCATTTGCACTCTTTGCTTTTGTATTCGCACTTCTTCTTTTATAGTTTTTTCTTTCCCTTTTTAATTTTTTTTTCATATATCCCCGATGTAGAGGGGATATATGAAATATCGTACAGAAAAAGATTCTTTAGGCTCTGTAAAAGTGCCAGCAGAAAGGTTTTACGGAGCTCAGACTGCCCGTTCTTTTGCAAATTTTCAAATTGGAGCGGAAAAAATTCCGAAGGAGCTCATTTATGCTCTTGCCATTTTAAAACAGGCTGCGGCAGTGACAAACTATCAATTAGGAGATCTCTTAAAGGAAAAAAAAGATCTCATCATCAAGGTATGCAAAGAGATCTATTTTGGCGAATTGGAAGAAGAATTTCCTTTATCACTTTGGCAAACAGGTTCTGGAACTCAGACGAATATGAATGTAAACGAAGTGATAGCAAACCGTATTAGCAAGTTGCAAGGAAAACGCTTAGGCTCTCATAAACCTGTACATCCCAATGATGATGTCAATATGTCTCAATCTTCCAACGATGTTTTTCCCTCTGCTATCCATGTGACTGCCTATCTCTTATTAGAGAAAAAGCTATTACCGGCTCTTCGATCCTTTCACAAAACTTTGCAAAAAAAAGAGCAAGAATTCCAAAAAATTATCATAGTGGGAAGAACTCATCTTATGGATGCAGTACCCATTGAACTCAGACAAGAATTTTCCGGATATAGATCTCAGCTGGAATATGCCATAGAGAAATTAGAGAAAACTCTTCCCGATCTCACTTTCCTTCCCTTAGGAGGAACAGCAGTAGGTACAGGACTCAATAGTCGTAAAAGATATGCCCAACTGGTCTGTAAAAACCTGTCTGATATATGTAAGTATACTTTTAGACCTGCTCATAACCGATTTTCTGAGATTTCCGCTAAAGATCGAATCGTGCATCTAAGCAGTGTATTGCGATTGATCTCTGTCATTTTTTATAAAATAGCCAATGATATTCGTCTTGCAGGATCAGGCCCCAGGGCAGGGATCAATGAATTACAGCTTCCGGCTAACGAACCAGGCTCCTCCATCATGCCCGGTAAGGTAAACCCCACCCAATGCGAGGCTCTATCTATGCTTTCTATACAAATTATGGGCAATGATACGATTATTGGGATTGCAGGATCCCAAGGACATTTTCAACTCAATGCCAATATGCCTCTTATCGCCAATGCACTTTTCCAATCTATTCATCTTCTTGCTGATGGAGCTAGAAACTTCAATGAGAAATGTCTAAAAGATTTGAAGCCTAATAAAAAAATCATAAAAAAACATCTGCAGAGTTCGCTGATGAGTGCTACCGCCTTAAATAAACATTTGGGGTATGACAAAGCCTCAAAAATTGTGAAAAAAGCCTACAAAGAGGAGATCAGCTTAAAAGAAGCAGCTCTTCGATTGAAACTACTCTCTTCAAGCGAGTTTGACAAGATTGTGAATCCCTCTAAAATGGTCCATCCCATCACTACTTAGAGTTGATATGAATGCCCATTCTTGTAAGTAAAAATCTACAAACCAGAATCGGATGAGTAACAAGATAGACCAACAAAGTTCTGTAATTAACGCTAGTAATTTTTTTCTCTAAAGGTTGAGGGAAGCGTTGCAGAGCATCTTCAATCCAATCCCTATAAGGAGGAGGAAGATACTGCGGCAATGCAGAAGTAGGAAAAAAAGCAATATCTTTCGTTTCGTCTGTCTTTTGGGTAGTTCCGCTTTGGATTTCTGCTTCAAAAAAGTAGGTTAGCGAGGCAAGTTTGTTCGCGGGGTAATAAGTAGCAATTTTTCTTATAATTGTTACATTCAGGCCTGTCTCTTCTTTTACCTCTCTTATAGCTGCTTCCTCTGGCGTTTCACCTCTTTCCACTCCTCCACCCGGCAATACCCAGACAGGAACATCTCTTCTCATCGTGAGTAGAATGTCTTCTTTATCAAAAATTGCCACACAAACAGAGCTTTTCTCATTGTGCGCAGAGTCCCTTTTCAGTATGGTATTTTTCATGTTTCGATGGTTTTCCATTTTTTTTCTTCTGACTTCTTGCTATAGAGACCATTTATATGTCCAACAACAATGGATAAGCAGCTCATATCTTGCCAGTAACTTTGTTGGATCTCCAGATTATAGGCAAAAGGATCCTCCTCACGGTCAAAAGTTGTTGATAGCTTGGGATTTCCCTCTCTCTCTTTTCGAAGAAAATTTAACTCTTTTTGTCACGGTACGTTTATACAATTTGGAAGAGAAAAAGTATACTTGCCCTCTAAAAAGAAAAAGAGGCTGGAAAAGCTATTTTTTTCCCTCCAAAATATCTGAAAAGGATAAAGAGATATTGACCTACAAAGTCGAGGTGTATAACGAAAAAAAAGAGTTGGTAGATCAATGGGAACATCAATTATGGACAAAGCCCATTCGAATCGAGGAAAGTCATTCCTAAAAGGTAGAAGTTGTTTCAGATACTTTCTCATGGGCTTGCAGGATCAATTCTTCCGTTTCCTTCCACCCTAAGCACGGATCGGTAATGGATTGGCCAAATTGTAAACTTTTCCCCTGCTTTACTTCTTGAGATCCACTATGCAAAAAACTTTCCAACATTAGACCTCGAATCCATACATTCCCATGAGTCATTTGTTCTAATATGCTGTGTAAGGCAATCTTTTGTAAATGAGGCTGTTTTTTTGCATTTCCATGGGCACAATCTATTACAATGCCATTCGAAAAAGACTCTTTTTGCTGCATCATAATGGTAGTTTCGACATCCTTAGGATAATAATTTGCGCTCTCTTTGCTACCCCGTAAAACCAGATGAGCAAATGGATTACCAGAGGCTATGATTTTACTGATTTTTCCTTGTTCATCAATCCCGGGAAAAATGCTTTTTTTCCGCGCCACCAATGCACCTGATAATGCTACATCTACCTCTCCTTGGAGAGAGTTTTTGAATCCTATCGGAAAATAATAAGAAGAAGCCATCTGTCTGTGGATTGGTGAAGATGAAGTACGGGCACCTATAAAACCCCAAGATAAAAAATCATGATAATAAGGAACTAAAAGAGGGTCTAAAAGTTCACTGGAAAGAGGTACTCCCATCTCTACTAAAGAGGAAAACAATACTCTGGTTCTTGCAATTCCTTCTTCTAAACAATAGCTCTCATCGAGCTTAGGATCATGTAAAAAACCTCTCCATCCAAACTTAGACCTTGATTTCTCTACAAAAATACGCATCACCAAGAGAAAATGATGTTTTGTTTTTTCCTGTAATAAGCGGATTCTTCTGGCAAATTCTAAGGCGCTTTCTTCTTCATGTATGGAACAAGGGCCAAGAAAAATAGCTATTTTTTTCTCTTTTTTTTCAATAATAGATCGGCATGTTTGCACAACTTGTCTATGTTCTTCTCTCATTTCAGATGGAAAAGGGTATCTGTTCCGAGCCTCTGATGGTGATAGAATAGAAATCGCCTTATTGAAAAACATATATTACGTATCGCTTTTGTTTAGAAAGTAGAGGTAGCTTACTTTTTTAGCAATCGAAGTGGATTAAATAACCTTCCTCCGCCTTCGAAGCTATAATGATACCATTCTAAAAAATTTAGACGAAGACCATGTATCAC
>CAYPKB010000028.1:4345-10327 GCA_964411185.1 uncultured bacterium | reverse complement strand
GATTCTTTTTTTAATAGCCACTTTTCTCTGATTCACAACAATCTGTTGCAATTAAATAGAAATTTTTAATGATCAAAAAAGAAGAGAAGAGCAAAGAGCATGTCGAAAAAACGTTTTATCATACCCATTATAGCTGTGGGAGGATTGCTTTTCGGGATTTTCATGGTCTTTTATTCCACAAGGAAACCTCCTGTGCCACCCATTCTTTATCCTCCTCCAACCTCTCCCTACGAACATGCGGTAGCAGGTTCTGGAATTATCGAAGCTGCTTCAGAAAATATTCTGATAGGGACACCTTTCAATGAGATTGTAGAAGAGGTATATGTATTGGCAGGCGATAAGGTGAAAAGGGGAGATCCTCTATTTCGACTCAATGTGGAGACTCTTACAGCCGAATTGCAGGAGGCAGAGGCTTCGGTTCAAAGAGCTTCAGCTCTTTTTGAAGAAGAAAAAAATAGGTTTTCTTTCTATGAGCAGTTACAAGATCAAAGAGCTGTGAGTAGAGATGACTATATTCAAAGATATTTTGCTGTAGAAGAGGCCCGAGCCGCTTTTTTAGAGGCCCAAAAGAGGGTGGGAATTATTGAGACGAATATCAAACGATCTACCATACGAGCACCTTCCGATGGCGAAATCCTCCAAGTAAAAATACGGGAGGGAGAAAATGCAGACCGTAATCCATTCAATGAACCTGTTTTGGTGTTGTTTGGTCAATTGGACTACTATCATGTGCGGGTGGATATTGATGAGACAGATGCTTGGAGGATACAAAAGGGAGCGAAAGCTACAGCTTTTGTAAGGGGAAATAGCTCTATTTTCTTTCCTATGGAATTTGTTCGTATAGAACCCTACATTATTCCTAAAGAGTCTCTCACAGGAAGCAACACGGAAAGAGTCGATACAAGGGTCTTGCAGATCATCTACCGTTTCCGACCGAAAGATCTCCCTATTTATCTAGGGCAAATTTTGGATGTCTATATAGATGCATTACCGGGAAATTTGAGGTATTATGAAGGGAAGATGGTTACTCCTTAGTCTATTCCTTGTAAGTGGGTGTAGTGTGGGTCCTGCATATAGAACACCTGAGATGGATCTTCCTGCACATTATCTGCAAGAAGAGGACAATGGAGAACTTTCTAATCTCAATAGTTGGTGGGAAAATTTCCAAGATCCAGAATTAGACCGACTGATTCAGATGGCAATAGATCAAAACTATGATCTCGCCATTGCTATGGAGCGGATAGAGGAGGCACGAGGTAAGCTGCGTGTGGCAACGGGAGAGCTTTGGCCAGAGATTGATTTCAATGCAACCTATCAAAGGTCTAGAATCAGCCAGAATCTTTTCGATTCCGATTTTTTGGGTCCTCCTGTGCAAAACTATTTTCAATTGGGTTTTGATGCAATCTGGGAATTGGACTTTTGGGGAAAACTCCGAAGAAGAAGGGAGGCCGCCTTATATGAAATGGAAAGCTTTCATGAGGCTGCACGAGATATTTATATCACTCTATTGAGTGATGTGGCAAGGACCTACACTGAGATAAGGGCTTTAGAAAAGAAACAAGCAGTTGTAAAAGAGAAGATCTCTGTACTAAGGTCCCTTTCTTGGTTATCTAGAGCAAGATATGAGGCTGGGCTTGCTGATTTTCAACAGGTGAATAGTGAAGAAATCCTCCTACAAAAAGCAGAAGAGGAACTTTTGCAAGTGGAAACGCTTTTAGAGCAGACGCTACATAGAATAGCTATTCTTCTCGGTATACCCCCTGAAAACTTAGAGTGGAAAGAAGGAGGGAGAATTCCTTTTGCCGATGCTCTTGTAAAAGCAGGGATACCATCCGATCTATTACGGAGAAGGCCTGATATTCGAGAAGCAGAAAGAAATCTTGCTGCTGCTACAGCAAGAATAGGTGAGGCTGTAGCCGATCTATTTCCCAGTCTATCGCTTACCGGAGATGCGAACATGGAATCCAATAGATCCTCCAAATTATTCAAGTGGTCGAGTAGGAGTTGGGCTATAGGTCCTGCTATTAATTGGCCTCTCCTGACTTTCGGTCGCATTCGTGGAAATATCGACGTAAAAAATGCCATAGAAAGAGAGGCCTTGTATCAATATAAAAATCGGGTCATCCTTGCATTGGAAGATGTGGAGAATGCTCTTGTTGCCTATTTCAATCAACAAGAAATTGTAAAAGCAAAAAAAGAAGAGCTTCTCTTTTCGAAAGATAGGTCGGAATTGGAAAATAACCTTTATGAATCAGGTATTTCCAACTTCAGCTCTTATTTGGAAGAAAAGAGAGCCTATTTAGATATTCGAAGCGAGGAAATTGATGAGAGAAAAAATCTGACCATTGATCTCATTTCCCTCTATAAGGCATTGGGAGGCGGTTGGTAGATGATTAGTTATGCCATCAAAATGCTTATGGGAGAAAAACTAAAATATTTAGGCATCATTTTAGCTCTCAGTTTTGCCTCTTTTATTATCACACAGCAAGCTGCTATTTTCGTAGGACTCATGAGCAGGACCTATGGTTTCATCACTGATACTTCTCAGGCTAATATTTGGATCATGGATAAAAAGGTCCAATTTGTTGATGATATCAAACCATTAAAAGATACGGATCTTTTTCGAGTGAGAGGAGTAAGCGAAGTGGCTTGGGCTGTTCCTTTATACAAAGGAATTATTCGCGCCAGATTAGATAATGGCACCTATCAAAATTGTATCGTTGTGGGTATCGATGATAGTACCTTGATTGGGGGACCTCCAATCATGTTGAAGGGGAGTTTGGATGCGCTTAGATATCCTGATGCGATTATTGTTAATAAAGTGGGAGCAGAAGATAAGTTAGCCTCACCGAAAGAAAATGGAAATGAGAAGATACCTCTACAAATGGGTCAAGTAATTGAGATCAATGATAGAAGGGCGGTTGTACAGGGTATCTGTAAGGTATCTAGAACCTTTCAATCTCAACCTTTGATCTATACGACTTACCAAAGAGCGCTCTCCTATGCACCTCCTGAAAGAAAGTTACTCTCTTTCATTCTGGCGAAAGGAAAAGAGGGAATTCCTTTAGAAGAGAGCTGCAGAAAGATCGAAGAAAAAACGGGTCTTGCAGCCTACACTAGAGAGCAGTTTATTGATCTTACCTTTGATTATTATTTTCGCAACACAGGTATTCCTCTCAATTTTGGAGTAGCTGTTCTTTTGGGATTTGTCATAGGCAGCGCGATTGCAGGGCAAACTTTCTACAATTTCATTTTGGACAATCTTAGGTATTTGGCTGTTTTCAAAGCGATGGGAGCCTCGAATAAGACCCTGATACAAATGACTCTGGTCCAAGTAGCATGGGTGGGGAGTATTGGATGGGGTTTGGGAACGGGAGCTGCAGCTCTTTTTGGATTCATTTTTGGATCTACTGATCTTTCGTTTTCCCTTCCTGGGAAGCTTTATATTTTTAGTGGATTGGCCATGCTTTGTATTTGTATTTTCTCCTCTTTTATAAGCCTGAAAAAAATTTTTCACATAGAACCTGCTATTGTATTTAAATAATGGAAACCATCGTTTGCAAAGATATTTGGAAAATATTTCAATCGGGAGCGGATAAAGTAGAAGCCTTGCGTGGCATTAACCTTAGCGTGAAAGAAAATGAAATGCTCATGCTTGTAGGCCCTTCAGGTGCTGGAAAGACCACATTACTTACAGTGATAGCAGGTATCTTAACTCAGAATGAGGGAGAGTGTACCGTCTTGGGAAAAGATATCAACCATCTGCCGGAAAAGGAAAAGAGTCTTTTCAGAGGAGAGTCGATAGGATTTGTCTTTCAATCCTTTAATTTGATTCCCTCTTTAACTGCAGAAGAGAATATATCTATCCCTCTTGTTTTACAGGGGATCTCGAAAGAGGAGGCTATCCTAAAAGCCAATCAAATACTTGACCAACTGGATCTGAAAGATAAACAAAAGAGATACCCTTCTCAATTATCGGGGGGGGAACAGCAGAGAGTTTCGATAGCAAGAGGATGTATTCACCGACCCAAAATTATCCTCTGCGATGAGCCAACCAGTTTTTTAGATGCAGAAAATGGGAAAAAAGTGATGTCTATACTCAAAGATTTCCAAGAAAAAGATAATAGTTCGGTAATCGTTGTCACACACGATATAAGAATTGAAGAGTTTGCAGATAGAATCGTCCATATAGAGGACGGAGTGATAAAAGAAGAGAGGAAGAATCACAAAGGAAAATAACAACTTCTTTCTCTTCCTGAGATTAAAATCTATCCACCCGTCTGTGACAATAGGGTCTCTTCCCTGTTTTTTCATAGTAATCTTGATGATAATTCTCAGCAGGATAAAACCTACTTGCAGGCTCTAGTGTCGTGCTAGCCTCTACTCCTTTTCTTTGGAGTTCTTGCAGAACTCTTTCACTTGTCTCTTTTTGTTCCATGCTAAGATAAAAAATGACTGATCGATATTGTTCTCCTATATCAGGGCCCTGTCCATTTTTTTGTGTCGGATCATGGATTTCAAAAAAAAGTTTCGCCATAGTTTCAAAGTTAGAGACAAAAGGGTCGAAGATTACCTCTACCACTTCTACATGTCCACTATTACCCTGGCAGACCTCTTCATATGTTGGTTCTACTATATCTCCCCCCATAAATCCAACTTGGGTAGATTGCACCCCTTCTTCTCGTTTGAAAAAATATTCTACTCCCCAAAAACATCCCCCTCCGAAATAGCTTTTCTCATACCCATCTTTTGTCTTAGCTGGAAGAAACTGAAGCGATAAAGAGTTGACGCAGTGCCTTTTATTTTTGGGAGTGATCCATTCTCCTTCGAATAGATGTCCAAGATGTGCATGACATCTATGACATAGGATTTCTATCCTTTTTCCATCTGCATCTAGTTGTTGGTAAATGGCACCTTCGATCTGGTCATCAAAGCTAGGCCATCCACACTCTGAGATAAATTTATGAGAAGAGAGAAAAAGGGGAGCATCGCACCGTCTGCATAGGTAGATACCTTCTTCTCGGAATTGGTCATATTCTCCGGTGAAAGGGGGTTCAGTACCTTTTTGATCGATAATGTAGCGCTCTTCTTCAGAAAGAGGGTGGAACCGGTACATAGTTATTCCTTTTTTTCTTTTCTATGCGATAACCAGAGATAAAAAATAACAAAGGCAATCCCAACTAAAACGAGTGGAATGGAAAGAGCATAGAAATACTCCACCACAAATGAGGCCAATAAAGCGAAAACTCCTAAGACCACTCCTACTACAAGGAAGGTCGTTTCAATATAGATCCCTGCCATAAATAGAGCCAAGGAGAGTAAGGTCAAGTTAAATAGACCTGCTACAAATCTACTCATAATACCTTGGCGTATGAAAAAAGAGACTAAAAAAACGGCAGCAACCAATCCTATCCAATGAAGCAGTTCATGCCATAAGGTGATAGGGCTCAAAGTTTTTGATTTTTCTCTTATATACCAGCTGAGCCAAAGAGCCAAAAGGGCGTAGATGGGGATCGCCCATTTCCAATAAAACCAACTTCCGTCTCTATGGATATAGGATATGACCATACCAATAAAACCGAGCAGAAGCATGATGATGCTTACACTCAGACGTGCCATCCAAGGATGTTTATGTTTTTCCATGGGAACTCTCTTTTTTTTGACACTAGCCAGAATTTGCTTTTTTTGGCTACTTTTGCTCAAGGCATGTAAGAATAATTTTCATATCTTCTGGCTTGATGTGAGGAATAGACAGCTCCTACAAGACAACAAATCATACCTAAAAGGAGAACAAAAGAAGGGCTAATTTGTTGGCACAGTATAGAGCCCAAAAAAGGAAAAATCAAACCCCGTACCCCAATCATAAGTAGATTGACTTGAGAAAAGAGGACAGCGCTCTTTCCTCCGGAAAAAGAGATGCCGGAGAGATTCCAAACAAGATGGCTTCCGGTTTGAGCGATGCCATAGATAAAAAAGGCTACA
>CAYPKB010000028.1:2567-4335 GCA_964411185.1 uncultured bacterium | reverse complement strand
TTTGGTGATCAGAAGCAAGAAAGGGAAAAGAGAGAATCCAATCAGAATGGGAGCGAGAAGTTTATTGATATGCTGTTGTTGGAAGAGGCGATTCCAAATATAAGAAGAGGTCATTACCCCAAGGGCCATAAAAATGAATCTGGCATAGGAGATGTCTACGTGGGAAAGGGAAAGATCTTTTACATAGAAGTGAGAAAGAGCTGGAGCCATCAACATCAAGGTAGCCCCTCCTATCATAAAAATCGTTTGGAAATGCAAGAAATCTCTTCTTGTACGCAGTAAGTGGATACTATCTCTTACAGGCCCTCTTTGGATAGGGGGAGCATACTCTTGTTCTTGTTCCGTTGGAATAGAGGTAAGAAAAAATAAGGAACAAAGTCCTATGCTAGAGGCGGAAAAGAGCAGAAGTGAGAACCATGAGATGTTTCTATCCAGTAGAACACCCATAAAAATCCCGAAAAGACCGCTTATAACAAATCCTGCAGCGTAGGAGAGAGAAAAACTCTCTTCCCTTGTTTTTTGGGGGATCCTTCTTTTTACAATTTCCAGCCAAGCAGGAATCCCGGCTCGATGGAAAAGCTGAAAAAAAGCAGAAGCCATCAAAAGCAGCCACACATTGGAAGTAAAAGAAAATAAAAGAAAAGGGAGATGGGCCAACAAAGCAGCCGTTTTCACATTTTTGAGTAAGTTATGTGTGTTTCTATTCCAGAAAGATCCCCAATAAAAAGAGAAGAAGGATAAGAGGGGCCGTAAGGAGATAAAAATGGCCAATTGCAGGGAAGAGGCTTGTAAATCTTTGATCAAAATAAAAGGTAGCAGGGTGTAAATGGCAGATAGTGGTTCAGAGAGGATATTCAAAAAAATCAGCGCCAACTTGGTGGATCTGCAGACTTTTCCCTGGGAGTAACTCATATCTTTTGCCAAAACAATATTAGAAAAGCTAATTATAGCCTATTTCGATTAAACGGCAAAATAGAGGGAAATTAAAAATTCTATTAAATAGTTTTTTATTTTCTATATTTAGAGGTTTTTTTTGCGATTTTTTTAGGTTGTTTTACATATTGCTTACCCTTTTTTGTCCCTTTTCTTTTGGCTCTATTTGTAGCTGCTTTTTCCTGAGGGGATAGATGTTCTATCGCTTTTTTGGGAAGGTATCTACTTTTTTTGGGTTCCCCCGCATATTGCCAATCTTGATCTGTCCATTTTTTGAGGGAGTTATCTTTCTTTTTCTTTCCTTCGAACTTTCCTCCCTTCTCCTTGTAGATCTTTACTGCTAATTGCGCTTTCCTGGCGGACCATTGACCAGGTTTTCCCCCCTTGCTAGAATCGGTGACTTGTTTTTTTACTTTTTCCCATAGTTTTGGGTTAGTTTTCTTAGCAATAGACATAGTTTCCTCAAATTATCCTTATAATTTTATTTTAAAATAAATTTTATTATAATCAAATTAAAGAGGGGGTAGTATGGCTCGAGGGGGAGGAATCGATGTGGTGAAACTAGAAAAAGTAGGTAAAAAATATCGATATAGGGGAAGACTCTGGAAGCCTAACGAACCTGTGAAATCTACAGCAAAAAACAAAAAAATGATGGTATTTGCAACCAAGTTGGTAAATGGGAAGCGTAGAGGAAAGATTGTTCACTTTGGGTCTAAAGGATATGGACATAACTATAGCAAAGAGGCGAAAGAGAGATATCTCAAAAGAAGCGCAGGGATCCGAGATAAATCAGGGAAGCTGACCAAAGATGATCCATGGAGTGCAAACTACTGGT
>CAYPKB010000028.1:0-2557 GCA_964411185.1 uncultured bacterium | reverse complement strand
AAAGTGTTATGGCCAAAAGGAAAAAGGGCTACAGGTCCTAAAAGTACAAAAAAGGCAGCGTAAGGAAGCTGCCTCCCTTTAGAGTACTTTATAGAAATGATGATAATCCACATAGCCGCGTTCTTCCATCCAATCTCCAGCCCATTGCCATCCTCGTTTAGTGAAGGCTTGGTATAAGGGATCTTCTTCTGTGATCAAGCCTCTACAGGGTAAAGAGCGGTCTAAAAATTCTGTCCCATTTTCAGGAATTACCTCATTGTCTAGGTGATAAGGGTTTAAAAGAGGATTCATATCAATGGCAAGGCCATAGCTATGGAAAGACCAATCTTCCTTGCCCACTGCCTTACGAGAACAAAAAGCATAGCTATTATTATCTTCACAGGAGAGTCTATCATCCGCTTCGTAGCTATCTATAAGGAGCATTTTTTCTATCGGATACTGGATAGTAAAAAGTTCTTGGAAAATTTCTACTACTTCTGCTGCGACATCCTTGTGCACAATCAGTTCACCCTCATAAACGCAATAGTCAAATCCCCAATGGTTGATTCGAACATGCCGAAGATCTGCAAGGGGAATAGGATTATCATTTTTCCAAGAGTGAGTAAGTTTTTTTGCTATCTGAGGAGAAATTTCAGATATTTGAGAAGAAAATGAGGGGGTTTTGATTCTCATAGCTTGGTAATAGGAATATTCCGATTCATCTATAGAGAGTACATTGATTTTAGGCCTTTGATTACGCACTCCTGAGTGAATGAATCTTTCATTATCCAAATGGATACCTACATGACTAATTTTAGATTCACCAAAAAAAATGATATCTCCAGGCTTCAGTTCTTCTCTTGTAATAGGACTAAGGAGGTCTGATTCTGCCTGTTGACTACTATTTCTTGGCAATATCCATCCCATCTCCTTATACATGGTTTGGATAAACCCCGAGCAATCATAACCAAAAGAAGATCTTCCTCCCCATATGTAGGGGAGTCCCATGAATTGATGAGAAAGAGAAAGCACTTCTTCTAATGATTTCGTATGGGGAATTTCCAAATCACCTCTTTGCACCCAGACCTCTTTTCCATCCAATAAGTTGGCTCTGAGCCATCTCTCATTGTTAGAAGCAAAATGAGTTTTCGTTTCTATGAGAGATCCAAAAGAAAGACGTGCTAAGAAGTTGATTCCTGTATCTGGAATGGGATAGAGAAGAGATCCTAGAGAAGAGACCTTGCAAAGGTTTTCACTAGTTCGCCATCTCGGGTTGTCAGGGTGCAGTCCATTCTTTTTTACATATCCACGATACTGCTCGCTCATTTCAATTTCTACCCAACCTCCCTCGAGTTCTTGCAAGATGGCAACAGGAGATCCATAAATTAATTGACTGTCTGGGACCTTTTCTTCACAGGTATCATACACTGTAAGGAGAGGTACATTGACGAGATATTTTTGTTCTTTTCTGTAGGGGTTTGGTTGCAAAGCAGATAAAGAAAAGGAGAGAAACAATAGAGCGATAAATTTTTGACCGACGTGCATATAGCCTCCAGTAATTTTAGGAGGCAAGAGAGTAAGAAAAATAGATCTTTTTGGAAAGATAAAACCTGAGAGGTTTCATCTCATTTTACAAGGGGTGTTCTTTGAAAGATGTAGGCAACATACTCTCTTCGTTGCCATGCTTCTACCAGATCATCATATCTATATCTGACATAGGTTTGTTCGTCTGTGGGGAAGGCTGGATCCATACAGATCACCTCTTGTTCTCTGGCGTCCCAGCCAATGATGACAAGTAGATGACCCTCTGAATAGGGCTGAGCACTTCTTGGAAGGGGACCTTTGACACTAATCACAACAGGCGATCCTCTAGATAACAAGGAAAGGATCTGGTCAAAATCTATCTGTTTTTCCACCCAACAGGTCCAGTTAGGTCCTAAAATAGAGGCTGCGTGGGCCACGTTGAAAACCCAGTTCCCAAAGATGTCATATCGCTCGTCCCACACACCGGCAGCAAACTCTAGAGGGTCTAGATCTCTTGTATGAGAGAGCTTTCTGACAACAGCACAAGTCGAAGTGGGAGAACAGAGACGGTTTGCATGTTCGGTTGGAAGAGCGATTTGGGATAGTTTTGAAACCGGAACAAAAAAAGTTTGGTTTTGCGAAATAGATTTATGGAAAGGTTCTTTTTCATCTGCGAAAACATGGAGGGAGCGAAGCAGACTGAGGTCTGCTCCCTCTATTCCCTCTATTCGGATCCGAAATAAATTCCCTTTGGATCCTTTTTTTATCAAGACTGTATCTTGGAAAATTCTTACATCACCATCTCCATATTGCGTATAATTCCCTTTTTGTCCGGAAGCACCCCATGTTGCATATAGGATCCAAGGTGATAATCCTTTGTCGGTTTCTACTTGGAAATAGATTTGATAAGAGCCTTTTGCAGGTCTTTCTCCATTCCAAACAATAAGAAGTTCTTCGAAGGAATGATCGGTAGCCGCTTCCCATTGCTTGGGAACATTCTCACTTTCTTTGCCTCGAAAGAAATGGTGATAGGTTTTAGCTTCTATCTTTGCAA
>CAYPKB010000027.1:0-10676 GCA_964411185.1 uncultured bacterium | reverse complement strand
AATGAGGGAAAAGGAAACTTTTCATCTTTTGCATTTCTTTTTTCCCTCCTATCAATTCTTTTTGTTTCAACACTATTCTTTCCATCCTTTAGAAATCAAAACGAACTCGAAAAGTTCCGCCATGAAGTCCAAGATTACCTCTGGTTGCATCTAATGTAGCAAAATTGAAATCATCTATAGGATAGACGTCAAAGTTTTGATCCCACCAATAGTGGAATTCATAAGAAAGTGCTAGATCTACATGCCAATGATAGTTGTCGAAATAGGTTCCCCAACCAAAACCCGCTTCGATGTCAAAGTTAGGTCGTAGAGTTCCTGTTCCTTTGGTATTTCTAAGCTTCACTTCTGGTCTTGTAGTAACCACAGGAAGAAGTTCTTTTAGCTTAGCGCTTGGTTTAGTATATTGAACACAAAGGGCATTCTTTTCGAAAAATTTCCATCCCCAGCCCAATCTCCAATTGAAGTCCAGTCCGATTCTTGGTCCAAGCCCCCAAGTATTAAACTCTTTATTATTATGAAGATCTCCAACCGATACAGCCTGATCATTTACATTGATAAATAGATTAGTAAATTCTGTATTGTGAGATTGACGTATCCAAGATCCCCGAAGCCCACCATGAGTTCTTACGGTCCAATATTTACCCATGTAATAGAGTCTACCTACCTCTAAATCTATCGTGTTGTAAATACAACGCCAACTAGAGAAAGCTTGGCCAACGCATCCTAAAGGAATGTTGGGATAGGCTGTTCCTGGGATAAGAAAACCACCTTCCGGTGTACCGCTGGATGTATTATTATGAGACACTAAATGAGTCCATTGCAGATAGACATCCCAATCATCTCTTTCTGTGTTTCCACCAAATCCCAGTTTCACTCCAGGATGCCAATCGAAATCGACATTCAATATTTTTCCATTCAAAGGTGGTTCTGTTAATGCTGCAGCAGAAGGAGTTCTTTCTGTACTAGCTGCGTAAGCAAGACCATCTTCAACTGTCTGCCAATAAATGAAATCTCCTGTTACAAAGAAATCCCAACCATCGGCAACATCTACTCTAGCAGGAGCATTATAGGCTGCAATAGTGGGAGCTTCATAAGTTGCAGGTTTAGGGGTTTCAGGTTCTTTCCCATTTCTTTCTCTCCTTTGTGATGGAGAGAGGAAAGAACAGGTAAGAATAACCATGGCAGCTGCCCAGGTTATACTTCTGATACTTTTACTCATCTCTTTCTCCTTGTCATCTACGTTGGGATGTTTCTCTATTTTTATTTTATAGAGTTCTCCCTACCTCTTATTTAATTCCCCACATAATTTCTTTTTTTAGAATTTGCAAGTAAAAAATAAAAAAAAGAAACAACTTTAGTAAATCTAATGTTGTTTCTTTATCAAAAAGTTTGTGGAATATTATCCACAAAAGGAATGCATCGATTAGTTAAAAATCAAATCGTACGCTAAAGGTTCCACCATGTAAAGCAAGGTTTCCTCTGGAATGTTCTAATGAAGCATAATTGAGGGGTTCTACAGGATGAACCATGAAATTTTGGTCTAACCAGAAATGAAATTCATAGGCAAGAACAAGGTCCACATGCCATCCATAATCGGCAAAATAGCATCCCCATCCCATACCTGCTTCAAAGTCAAAGTTAGGACGAACGGTTCCATTTCCACTAGAATTTCTAATAGATATTTCAGACCCTTGTAAAAGCTCTCGGAGCTCTGCTTTTGGTTTAGTATAAAGAAGAGCTACAGCATTTTTTTCAAAAAGCTTGAATCCGCATCCCAAATCCCAATCAAAATCAATTCCAGCTCTGGGTCCAAGTCCCCAAGTATTGAAAGTACTGCGATCTCGAATAGTTCCAACTGCTACGAGATTGGCTCCGGCAACTACATCTGTATATTCCGTGTTGTATGTTTGACGTATCCAACCAGAACGAACTCCTCCATGCACTCTAGAAATCCACTGCTTTCCTAGAAAATATTTTCTCCCGACTTCTAAATCAATAGTATTGAAAATACATCTCCAACTAGAAAAAGCCTCATCCCTTACAGCATAGTTTGCTTGCGGGAAGGGTGTAGAGGGAAGAAGAAATCCATTAGTTGGGATTTCAGAACTTGTATTATTATGAGAGGCTAAGTGGGTCCATTGTAGATAAATATCCCAATCATCTCTTTCTGTGCTTCCTCCCATCCCCAGTTTCACACCAGGATGCCATCCAAAATCCACATTGAGGACTCTACCATTAATCGGTGGATCTCCGATCGTATCTGCTGTCAGCGTATTAATAGTGCTGACTGCATATTCCAAGCCATCTTCCACTGTTTGCCAGTAGATGAAATCGGCTGTAAAAAAATAATCCCATCCTCCTGATACATCTATCCTAGCAGGAGCATTATATCCTCCTATGGGCGGAGCATCTGCTGTAACAGGTCGGCTCATCTCTTTTTTTTCAGGCTTTCGTTCTTTTCGCTGTTGCGGAGAGATAAACGAACAAGCCAGAATAATCAGAGCAGCTCCCAAAAACGTGCTCGATAAAAATTTTCTCATCTCTGTTCTCCTTACAAAATTTTTGTGAAAGAAAATTCTCTCCTTGGAAGTTATAAACCTTCTGTATTAGATACGAGAATAATGAATGGACACATTCTCATTTTCTTTCCTCTCTATGAAATAGTTGACTTCTTTGGTTTTTGCAAGAAAAAAATTGAATCAAAAGTAAGAGTAGAGATATTTCCTGGAATAGATGAGAAAAATATTATGGCCATTTTTTTTCTACCTGAGTTGTTTTGCTCAGAATCCGGGCAGCATATCTCTGATCAATGATTCTCCTTTCATATTGGTTGTGGTGATTCAAAGTGCTGATGGGAGACCTATTGCCCAGAAAACGTTGCGTCCGGGAGAACAAACTAGTTCTGTAACCAATTTAGATCCGACAGAACTTGATTTGCCGGGTGTTTCTGGAGGATCTTATACTCCTTATTCTGTAGTTTGGAAATGTTCCAATGGAGGGTTTTATTCTGTCTGTTCTAATGTCTCTCCAGGTGCTTTGATAAGAGCTACTGATTGCGCAGGCTCTTACTATTGCAAGCCAAAAGAGAAAGAGAAGGAAGAAAAATGTTGCAAACCATGTCCTGAGAAAGATCAAAAATAGAGAATTTGATCCACAGGTAGATCATGCTCTTCTGTAGGTAGACTGGCTACTTTTTGTTCTCGAAACGCTATACCTACTTTCTTTCCATTCATTGTAGCCAAATATCTATCATAGTATCCCATTCCATATCCTAATCTTTGGTTGTATTTATCAAAGGCCAAGCCGGGAACAAGAATAAGGTCTATCTGTTCGGGTAAAATCTTGATGGATTTGGAAGGGTCGGGCTCCCATATTTTCCATTTGGAGGGTATAAGCTGCTCAAGGTTTTCGACGTGATAAAAAAAGAGATTTTTACCTCTTACACAAGGGAGACAAAGCTTTTTCTCTTCACATAATTTTCTATTTAATAAAGAGGAATCGATTTCATGAGAAAAACTGGCAAAAGAAGCTACATAAGTCATATCTTTCAATAAGGGTAATACTCTTTTGAAAAGAGAGGTGGAGGCGCTCATTCTTCTCTTTTCGGAAAGCATCTTACGGATGAGCAATAATTTCTCTCGAATTTCTTTTTTAGAGTTGAGGCGTTCCATGTAAATACTTGATTTTTCGTAAAAAATGTCCTGTTCTTCCGTCATATAAAGTGGCAAGTCCTTCTCCTTTTGTTACCCGTGAGATAGGCTCTTTTTCCCCTTTTTTGAAATACTTTCCTTCTTGTAAGGTATCATTTTCATATTCTTCCATGCAGAGAAGAGATCCATCTTTATACCAACAAATGGAATGTCCATTTTTTTTGTTCTGAACCATTTCTCTCTGTGACTCTAAAGCTCCATTTTCGTACCAGGTTTTCACCATTCCTTCTATTTTTCCATCTCTCCAAGTAATAGAAAGTTTGGTCTTTTGAGAAGAGGCATCTTCTACCTCATCAAATAAATAATATTCTTTTTCTTCTCCCTCCTTTTTTCCATTTTTTACCTGATATTCACATATAAGTTCACCTGAAGGGAGGAAAGTAGAAACTATTCCCTCTAATTCTCCTCTTTTGAACTCTTGCAATTGGAAAAGGGTTTCATCTTGGAAAAGAGCTTTTTTTCCAAATCCATTGGTAATTGTTGATAAGATAGAGCCATCTCTATGGTAATAGATTCCCTGCATGAGAGAACCTTTTTCATATTCTTCGATATAAGCAGGATTTTCTCCTCTATAATATCCAAGAGAGTGACCATGCAATAGATTCGACTGATAGACTTCCTTTTTTTTCAAAGATCCGTTGGGGAAAAATTCATTCATCTCTCCATGCATCATATCGTGGGAGTATGTGATAGATTTTTCTTGCGTTCCATCAGGAGAGTAGTAAATAGCCCTGCCATGTAACTCTCCATTTTCATAAGGAATTTCCGCTATCAATTGACCATTTTGGTTATATACCAAGGATCTACCATCAAACTTCCAATCAGTTTGCGCAGAAGGAGAGATATCGCAAGGTCCTGCAATTACCTCTGCTTCTATTTTTCTTTTGCCGTTGGGGTAAAATTCTAGATAGGACCCATTTGCGGTTAGATCTTCACCTTCCAAATATTGCCACAAATGACCACTTGGATGGTAGGTGGTCAAAATGCATTTTTGTTTTCCATGAGGCGAACGGAAAATACGAAGAACTTTTTTATAGGGCTGTTTTTCCTCGAAATTTACAGATGTAAATTTTTTCAGTTGTTGTTCAGATGTGATAGTTTGAGCAATGCCATTTCCATCGACTAAACGAGCGCAGACTAATGTTTCTTCAGCTTCTTTTTTATAACAGCTTGTAAAAAAGCTGGAAAAGAAGAGCAGGCTAAGGACAATGATGTTTCGCAAAGCTTCTCTGGAGTATTTCCAAGGACAATTCATAATTTTTTTCTGGGTGTTTTACAATTTGCAATTCTTTGATTATTAGTTGAGGAGATTCTTTGCATAGGTTAGAAGAATCTTCCAAATGCATAAGGATTTTTTCAATATCCTCTCTAGAGACTTCGACAGGCCTTTCCGTTGTAAACAAATCTTCTCGCATAGAGATATCGGAAGAGCTGTTTTGATTTGTGAAAAGAAGAGAATTCCGTTGTAAGTTATTCCATCGATCTAATCCTCTTTTAGAGTCAGAAAAAACGGGATGAGAAAGAATAGAGTTCCATTCCATCTTTTCATGGTTCAAAAGAGGGAGAGGTTCTACATACTTAGAGAGGTATTCTATATCTGCATCTGCATAATGATCCAAAAAATCCTTCCTGTAAAGCCGAGAAGAAGTAGTTACAGATGCTTTTTGGTGAAGGGTTAGAAACCGGTTTTCTAGCTGTTGTATATCCTCCTTCTCTAAAAAAAGAAAATAGAGCAGCAGTGATAGCACAAGGAAAGGTAAAAGCAAAAAAGAGCGCAGCAGTATGGGACTATATTGTACTTTACCAATCTTTTCTAAATAGCTCATAATTTCTTTCCAATGTGAATGAAAATTTGTAGGAGTTTCCTTCCAGATCCCATGTAAAGCCAGAGACAGGATTTTTCCTATTCTTTGACTCTGAAAGGAATTGGATGAATGTTTTTCCCTCTTCAGGAGTCTCTGCCTTGCAAATCAGTTCAACTGTAGCTGCATATCTCTTATGTGGTTTCTGTAGAGTTGGGTAACTATCTAAGTGGTATTTGCAGCTTTCTACGCTTATTTTTTTCTCTGCAATAGAAGGTATGCTAGATAGCCAGTCTAAAAATTCTGTAACGTTCGGAGTGGAAAGAGGATAGCGGAAGGGAGCGTTTTCTTTTTGCAATGCAATATCCCAATCTGAAAGGAGGGTTTCAAGAGGTTGGTCAAGAGGAATTGTTTCCTTTCTCTTCGTGAGCAGATTGTCTGTATGGATCGATCTTTTACAGCTTTCTGTAAGCCATTCTACTTTTTGATCTTTCCATTTTCCTAACTCTGAATAGATCAGATAACCAGATCCAATAGCTGCCATATAAAAAAGAAGGATCATTCTACCAAATTTTTGAAGACTTTTAGATGAATGGAAAATTCCCTTACGAAATTGTACTCCATGGTCATCTTTACTTACCGTATCCAATGCGGATCCAATAGCAACAGCAAATCTCCCCCAGTGAGCTAGCTTTCCTTTACAGGGAATGACATAAGCCACCTTACCATCTAATGCTTGCTCTAATGCATGGGAGAAAAAGGAGTTCTGATAGCCTGTAATCATTAAAGGTAGAGGTTTATCAGAAGGAAAAGAAGATATGGCAGACAAAATGTCGTTGATTGGATGGCTGGACTTGGATCCTTTGGGTGTATCTTTTAGGTCCTGAGTAGAAAAATCCAAAGATAGAGCATCTTCTAAAAGATGATTTTTCATAAGAACTAAGGTTGTCTCTTCCTTTCCCAAATGGAGAATGAAGGCATCTTTTAGCTCCGAAAAGAGAGATTTACAAAATCGGATCAGAGCTTGAGGTGCGGCAGAAAGGGTATCTGGATCGAATCCCGCATGTTTCCAAGTGAGTAGAAGCTGTTCGATATGAGTTTTTTTGGTAAAGAGGTAAGTGACTTTTACCTTCTCCTTAGAGATCTTTTCTTTGGTCAGATAAAAAAAATCCTTACTTTCCATAGAGGAAAGTGTCTCTGCTTGCATGGATATAGCTTTTGCTAAAATAGATCTTCTAGTCAGTGGAAATTGGGCTTGTTTTATAAGAAGGAAAGAAGCGGGTAGAGAGCCACCTATTTTTCCTGCTTGGTAATTTTTTTTTATAAACCCACTATCTTTTACTGAACAGGAACCCACCTCATGCAAAAGAATTTTTTTTCTTTTTCTTTGAATGACAGCAAAGCTGACCGTATCACCCTCGAGATATAAACCTAGTACTTTCATGATTCTTTTCAAATAAAGGCAATATTTTATGCGTATCACTCTTTAGATGAAAGAACCTTGATCTTCTAGGAAATAAAAAAAATTTCTTTTTCCTTTGTTTTTCCTAAAGTCTCTATCCGATTAAGAGGGAAAATAGTAAAATAATCACATGGCTATTAGGTTATTAGAACTGATTTTTTCTATTTATCTATTGATGCTCTTCATCAGGGTGATGGGCTCTTGGATTCCTCAATTGGCATCAAGCAAACCCATGGCATGGGTAGCAAAATGTACAGATCCTTACCTAAATCTTTTTCGAAGATTTATCCCTCCTATCGGAGGTGTTTTGGACATCAGTCCCATACTTGCTTTTTTTGTATTGCAATTCGCTGAAAAATTTTGCCTATCTCTTTTGCTACGATGGTAGAATTGCATCTAAAAATTACAGGAAATGTCCAAGGTGTTTTTTTTCGTGCCACTATCAAAGAACATGCTGAAAAGTTCTCTTTAGTAGGTCATGCAAAAAATCTAGAAGATGGAAGCGTAGAAGTAGTAGCTCAAGGAAAAATACCGCTATTAGAAGAATTTCTGCAGAATATTATAGATTCTCCCGGTAAAGCCACTATAAATAAGGTAGAAAAAGAATTTCGAAATCCCCAAAAAGCTTTTGTTGGATTTAGGATCTGCTAATCATCCTGCAGTTTTTTTTCGAAAATCTCTTTCCATCTCTGATTCTCTTTTTCCGTAGAAAAAAACTCTTTTTCACTTATTTTCTTTCTTTTTCGACAAAATCGTAAAAAAGACTTTGTAGTTTGTACTTGAGCGCTCAGTGCTCTTACCTCTGTCGCTAATAATTTGTCGGAGGTTACCACTGTCAAATTGCCAGGAGATTTTTTTCCTTGGACCATTTCCAAAATATATTGATCTGCACTAAGTCGAGGGGGAGAAAATATGATGGTAAAAGGAGTTAAATACTCAAATTCCCAAGCATTATTGGGAGAAGAATCAAAGACGAAGGTGAAAAGGGCTTTTCTATCTATTAAATGCTGATGCAAGAAATGAATCATTTCATTCCTTGCCTCTTCAATCTCTAGGCCACTTTCGGAAAGAGTAAATAAAAGATTGTATCCATCGATTATATAATGTTTCACTTATCTCGAGATGCTCTCTAAAAAAGGAAGGATTTTATCAAGGGCTTTTCTTCGATGAGATATTCTATTTTTTACAGATTCTTCTAACTCTCCAAAAGTCTTGCTGTAGTCATATTTTTGGAAGAGTGGGTCATACCCGAACCCGTTTCCTCCTCTTTCCTCTAGAATAATTTGACCTTCACAAGTGGCAGTAACCAGTTTTTCTACTTTTCCGTTGGGAGAGGCTATGGCTATGGCGCACATGAAATAAGCTGATCTCTCTTCATCAGATAAGGTCTCCATTTCTTCTAACAGCTTTTTTCGATTGTCTCTGTCCGATGCGTTAGCGCCTGCGTATCTCCTAGAATAGACTCCAGGCCGCCCATTCAAAGCGGGTACGACAAGCCCGGAATCCTCTCCCAAAGCCCAACCTTGTAATCTGTTGGCTGCATCTATTGCTTTGATAGATGCATTCTCTTCGAACGTTTCTCCTGTCTCTTCCGGCGGAGTATATTTAGGAAAATCAAGCAGAGACCAAATGTCAAGCTGCTTTACATCCGACAAGATACCTCGCATTTCTCTGATTTTGTGGACATTTTTTGTTGCCAGAATCAATTGTATTTGAGCCGTGGAAGAGAAATCTTTCATAATTGAAGCTATAATAGAAAAAATTCAATTTTGCTCAAAATAATTTGCTATTTCAGCGATGGTATAATCTTCTTCTTGGAAATGAAAACTCTCACCTTTTTTCTTTCCAAGCATCGCTTGAGCAAATCTAGATTGGATAGAGAGAATATTTTGTTCCGGATTGGCATCCCAAGGTCCTAATAGGATAAAGAGACTCTCTTCTCCTTTCGAATTGGTACAATGGACTACATTTCCGAATCCCACAGAATCCAGCGTGACCATGTCTGAGGTAATGATTTCAGTTTTCCCTAGCTGGTCAGATAGGAACTTCATCTCTGCTTGTAATCTATCGCGTTTTTCTAGGGCAGATTTATACTCAGCATTTTCTCTAAGGTCACCGTGAGATCTCGCTTCTTCGATTTCTCTCGCTGTTTCTACCAATTCCTTATTAGCAATCGTCTCTAATCTATTTTTCGCAAAGGCATATCCCTCTTCTGTAGTTTGAAGGACTTCTTCAACTGGTTCTGTTTTCTTTTGCACAAGAGTGGGATGAGCCACTTCTGCTAGCGAATGTATGATTTTGACATCATGATCTGAAAGTTGATTACATTTGGTAGATAAAAGAAGGAACTCTTTTACATCTTCTAAGGAAGAAATTTCCATAATGTCTCGTACCATTTTATATCGGTTGGCTGTAATCATAGAGACAATTTTTTTACTGAGTTCTCGCATTTCCGTTTTTCCACTTAAAAAAGCAAGCAGTGTTAAAAGGGCCTCAAAAAGCTCACAGCGTCCTTCCTGATTACCAAAAGGGTAATCAGACTTTCCCTGAGAGATTACCTTTTGGTAATACCAGACAAAAAATTCCGGATAGTGAGTCGGATGGAGCACTAAATCTTGTATCTTTTTTGCTAAAGTAGAGTGATCTACCTTATTTAGATGAGTGAATAAGAAATCCCGGAGAAGGTTTTGATCCACAAGGAAGAGTTGATGAAGAAAAATTTCTTTCCAATCCTTTCGGAACTCTTTTATGAGAGAAAAAACCCGCTTACGAAGTGATAAAATTTGGATTTCTCGGATAAAGCTTTCCACATCATTAAGATTTTGAATGATAGAAACGGTTTCCGGTAAGGCCTTTTTTTCCTGCTGTAGATCTTCTTTGAAAAAGAGAACTTGCAATTTTTGAAAAGGCTGGATCGTCTCATCCTGAAGGACCTTATCGAATTTTTCAGAAAGCGACTGGCGAAATTCTTTATTTTTTAGTGTTTCAGGGAAATCTCGTAAGAAAGAATAGACCATTTGGATAGTTTGATCGGTATCTTGTTCAGCTTCTAGGGATTTATAAAAGGTGACTTCGTGAGGAAGTTCTTCTTCTAAAAGTTGAAATTCTCCTTTGGTGGAGGAAGGCATTTGAATCTTGGCATCTTTTTTCATTTTAGATCGGGCTTGTTGCCACCATTTATTCCAATCTTTTTCAGGTATGACTAGTTCAAGGAGTTCATTTTTGATATCAGCAGCAGTTTTAGGGCCCAAATCTCTCAGCAGCATACGTATCATTGAGGCAGGATGTTTTTTTCCTTCTTCTTCTAATGCATCAGGATCACCAAATCTACGCGCGAGAAAATGATCTTTGGGAAGAGGAATAAGAGTGTTAAAGGCATTTTGTAATGATAGATGTTTTTGTCCTAACACTAGATCGCATTCAAGTGTTACTTCTTCTCGGATAAATGAGATGTCTATTACTTCAGATGTTCCCCAACCTGCCGTATGATAGACATAGCTTCCAGGTTGTAAGTGAGAGAGCAAGATGTAATTTCGAATAGCACCTTGAAAATCTCCCCCTTTTAGACCTACTAACTTAGATTTTTCTTCAAACATGGGATCGTTAGGGAATCTTGATTGTAAGAATTGGATAGCCAAATCATAAAATCTTTCTGAATTGGTATTCTGAAGATCTAGGAAAAGCGATAGTAAGCTTTCATAC
>CAYPKB010000026.1:4739-10827 GCA_964411185.1 uncultured bacterium | reverse complement strand
CTTCAGATAATTCTTCAGGAAATTCAAATACACAAAATTCAAAACCAAATGGTTTTAGATTCCTTTGAATTGCATCTTTCAAAAATACGGATCCTGATTTAGGGATAGTATTTATTAGTATTTGTCTATCTTGAGCAAAAAGAATCGTAACGGAAGAGATTAGTAGTAAGAATAACTTGTGCATAGCAACTCCGAAATTTAACACGATTTTTCAGATCTTAGAGTTAAGATTTATTAAAGTAAAAAGAAATTTTTTATTGGGACCTTCGATGTTATTCGCTAAAAACTAGCATGTTTTCACATAGCAAATCGTTGCATCTAGTAAGCTAAATCTCTACAATCACATCCATGGAAAATAACTATGATATCATCATCATCGGTGGTGGAATTATTGGGCTAACGACTGCTTATCAGATTCTATCTCTCAATCCGCACTATAAACTTGCTATTATCGAAAAAGAAAAAGAAGTGGCTACACATCAATCAGGTCACAATAGCGGAGTCATACATTCAGGTGTTTATTATCCAGTAGGCTCTTTAAAGGCTAAAAATTGTGTAGAGGGAAGAAAAGAGCTCTTGGAGTTTTGTAGGGAACATTACATTCCTTACAAGATGATCGGAAAAGTAATAGTAGCCACTCATACTTCCCAACTATCAGCCTTAGAAGAGATATATAGAAGAGGAGTGGCTAATGGCGTTCCCAATCTATCTCTAGTAGGAAAAGAAGAGCTGGCTGAATTGGAACCCAATGTGAAAGGAATACGGGCTCTTTGGGTAAAAGAGTGCGGTGTTATCCACTATCCTGATGTAGCAAAAAGATTATCTCATATGCTTCAGGAGATGGGGGCCACAATAATTTTAGGAGAAGAGGTAAAAGAGATCCAAAAAAAGAAGAAATTTCATCTTACCACCAGTACAAAAGAATTAGAGAGTCGGTACCTCGTCTCTTGTGCGGGAGTTTATTCTGATAGAATTGCCAAGATGTTACAGATCAATCTTTCTTTTCGGATGATTCCTTTTCGCGGTGAGTATTACGAACTAAAAAAAGGAAAAAAAGATATGGTGCATGGACTTGTCTATCCAGTCCCAGATCTTTCTCTTCCTTTTTTGGGTGTCCATTTTACTCCTATGATGGATGGGAAGATAGAAATTGGCCCAAATGCAGTATTGGCCTTTTCCAAAGAGGGATATAAAAAAAACATCTTTTCCTTATCCGATTGTTGGCATACTTTTTCTTACAGAGGTTTTTGGAAAATGGCTTTGCGAGATTGGAAAAGAGGATTACAAGAACAGTGGAAAAGTTTGAGTAAAAAAGCTTTTGTGAAAGAGGCTCAAAAAATGGTTCCCTCTCTACAAGCAGAAGATGTACAACCCGGAATGACAGGAGTTCGTGCGCAGCTTCTAGATAGAAAAGGAGAGCTAATCACTGATTTTGCCTATGAAAGAAAAGAGGGAGCTCTTATTTTATTGAACGCTCCTTCTCCTGCTGCAACCGCCTCTTTTGCTATTGGAAGAATGTTAGCTAAAAAGGTTTTAGAGATGTGCGGAGATCAACTAGCTGTGAGAGATTGTGAAAGTAGCATTAGTTCATGATTGGCTTACTACAATGGCGGGTGCTGAAAAGGTACTCCATGCTTTATATGAACTCTACCCGGAAGATCTCTATACCTTTTTTTATGACAAGAAACGGTGCGGAGATTTTTTTCCCAAAGAGAAAGTAGAAAGCTCCCTTTTACAAAAGCTTCCTTTGGCAAAAAAGTATCATCGTCTGTTTCTTCCTTTGTTTCCTTTTGCCATAGAACAATTTGATCTTTCAGACAAAGATCTCATTCTTTCATCCTCTTCTTGTGCTGCCAAAGGTATACTAACGCATGCAGAGCAGCTTCATATTTGCTATTGTCATAGTCCTGCTAGATATGCTTGGGATCTGTATCACAGTTATTTAGGCAAAGGCAAACTGTTGCGAAAATATCTGTTACATAGGTTTCGTCTATGGGACTATTGTTCTTCTCATAGAGTGGACCATTTTCTTGCCAATTCAAAATATGTAGCTAGGCGCATCTACAAAACCTATGGTAGGAAGGCAAATGTCATTTATCCGCCTGTAGATACCGATTTTTATACTTGTTCTACTCACAAAGAGGGTTTTTTTCTTACAGCATCTAGATTAGTTCCCTATAAAAAAATAGATCTGATTGTAGAGGCTTTCCAAGGATTGCCAGATCAAAAACTATTGGTAATTGGAGAAGGTCCTGAAATGGGAAAGATAAAAAAGAAAGCAACGAAAAATGTCGAAATTATAGGGTATCAGCCTAATCATCTATTGAAAGAATATATGCAAAAAGCGAAAGGCTTCTTATTTGCTGCAGAAGAAGATTTTGGTATTATCCCGGTAGAAGCGATGAGTTGCGGCACTCCAGTCATTGCTTTTGGAAAAGGTGGGGTCAGAGAGAGTGTGGTAGAAAATTTCACAGGTCTTTTTTTCGAACATCAAGAAAAAGATGAGATAAGAGAAAAGGTAAAAGAATTTCTCCAAAGGGATTGGGAATATGAGAAAATTGCATCCCATGCGCAAAAGTTCAGTAAGAAGCGCTTCCAGCGGGAAATAGTATCTTTTATTGATGAAAAATATAGGGAGTTTTTCCATTGAGAGTAATTATTTTGGCAGGGGGACAAGGAACAAGACTTTGGCCTCTTTCTCTAGAAAATCTTCCTAAGCAATTTCTAAAGCTTGGTAATAGACATTCCCTTCTTCAACAGACTCTTCTCCGATTTTCTTCTTATGAGATATTGATTGTTACCTTAGAACAATACAAAGAGCTGATTGAAAAAGATCTCAAAGAAATTGGAATGGAACAATCGTGTGATATTCTAACAGAGCCTTGCAGTAGAAATACCGCGCCGGCTTTGACGCTTGCTATCACATATTTACAAGAAGAAAAAAAAGCTTCCCTTGCAGAAAAAGTTCTAATCACACCCTCCGATCATTTTTTTTCTCCTAATCAGTTTTTTTCTAGGTATCTACCGGAACTCTCAGAAAAGGCTGATAACTCCAGTATATTGCTTTTTGGCGTCTATCCTTCTTATCCTCATACAGGATATGGATATATTGAAATGGGAGAAAAAAAAGGGGATTTTTTGGAGGTGAAACAATTTCGAGAAAAACCTTCTCTTGCCAAAGCCAAAGAATATCTTTTATCCGGTAGCTATCTCTGGAATATGGGCATGGTACATATGACAGTAGAGACCTTTTGGAATCATCTTTGTGAAAATGCTCCGGATATCCATTCTATAGGATCTAAAGGGTTAGAATATTGTAAAAATCAATATGAAAAGTTCCCCAATGTATCTATAGACTATGCACTATTAGAGAAAATAGAAAAGATGTATGTCTATCCTCTTCATTTGGGATGGTCAGATGTCGGCTCATGGGACAATCTTTATCAAGTGATGGAGAAAGATAAAGAGAAGAATGTAAAAAAGGGGAATGTCATCACTTTAGATACCCAGAATTCCTTTATTTTAGCGGGAAAAAAATTGATCACCACTTTAGGAGTTAAAGATCTTATAGTCGTGGATACCGAAAAGGCTATATTTATAGCTAGAAAGGGGGCCTCTCAACGTGTGAAGGAGCTTTTTCAAAAGATGAGAGATCTCTCCAAAGAAGCGAAGTCAAAAACCAATAAAAAGCCATTACCGGAATATACAAAATAGCCCCATCGGAAAATGAGATAAAAAGATAGGTTACAAGACCTAGAAAGATCGCTTTCTGCTCCATTTTTCTCCGGCGAAATAAGGAAAGGAGAAGGGGTGTAGTCATAGCTATAAGGAAAAAGACAAGACCAAAATAGCCAAAAAGTAACGCTATGCTTGCGTAGATCACCTCTTCAATAGGAAAAAAGGCAATATGGGAAAAAAAGTTGGATTCAGACAGAGCTCTTTCTATCAGATAAATCCTTCCTCCTAAGCTTACATCAAAAAGGAAGGAGAGGGAAAATCCATAGACTAAGTTCAAATAGAGACCGAAGATAACTACAAGAAAACAGAGAGTTCCTAGGTAGGTTATTTTTTTTCTCATACTCTTCTCGAAAAAAAGAAGAAACAATAGTTCAGAAAATAGAAATCCCAGCCAGACTGTTCTGGATAAGGTAAGGATCAAAGAACATTTTACTAGAATTTTCCGAAGGGTAGATTGTTCCAAAAGATTATAGAGGGGTAGGAACATGAGAAGACAAATTCCGAAGATATTTCCATTATTATAGGTAGAGATCAGTTTGAAGATGTGACCTCTATTGATGAACTTATTATCTATGTCACCCCAATCTCCCCAGTTGACAGTGATGAGAGGTATTTCTATGAATTTTCCTGTACAAAGCTTCCAAAAAAATAGAAAAATTCCATAAGCAGCCAAAAAGTAGATTCCCTTTTTCAGAAAAGAGAAAAGAAAATCCTTGGGAATTTCACCCATTTTTTCATCTAGAATTAAGAAAATCAGCCATGGCAAAAGATAAAAGGAGAGAAAAAAAGAGATAGCAAATCCCATATCTTCTACTCCATTTAACATCATGGTAACTCCTGCTACCATTTGAAAAGGGATCAAAGCTATTACTGTGACAAGAGAAAAGGGATGGATCCGGTAGGTAGAACGAATAAAGAGTACTAGCCCATAAAGAGCTAAGAAAAGGTATCCCCATGTAATGGGGACCCCTGCAATTTTGATTCCTCCTTTAGGAAAGAGAAGAAGAAAAGTAAGCAATAGAGATAAGAAAAAAAAGCCTCTTTTATGTGCTACTTTCGAGTGGATCATTGCAGATGATCTTTGAGAGATCCGGCTAGTTTCATCATATCAATAGGTTCTTTGCCTATGATTTTCTCCAGCTTACTGTCTGGTATGATTCTACGTTTGTTATCAGGGTCTTGCAAATTATGGGATTTAATGTAGTCCCAGATTTTTTTTGTTACTTCGCCTCTGGTAGCTTTCTCTACCCCAACAACATCTTGTAGATCTTTGGAAAGAGTGAGCTCTTTACCCACTTTTTTGGCGGAGGTTTTTTTAGTAGTCTTGCTCTTTTTCTTCGCTGCTGTCTTCTTTTTGGTTGTTTTAGCCGCTTTTTTCCCTGCAGCTTTTTTACGAGATTTTTTCACATAAGCTGTTTTGGGATGATCTGCATATTTTATAGGAAGATCTTCCAAATCATTGACGATGACATCGCAATCCGGATAGTTGGAGCAGGAAAAAAAGGTTTTTCCAAATCTTGATTTTCTAGCGCGGATGATTCCATCACAACCTATGGCAGGGCAAGTAGGCATAGTTTTGGGGTCATAAACCGTTTCGCCTTTCTTGGGGATATTGACAATCCCCTTACAATCTGGATATCTACTGCACCCTAAAAAGGCTCCAAATCGTCCATGTCTGATTACCATGGGGGCGTCACATTTGGGACAAGGTTGATCCCAATTGAAATCATCAGCGTAATCTTCTTTGTTGAAGGTGAGTGCCTCAATGGGAGCTGTGAAAGGGCAGTCAGGATATCTGCTGCAACCGTAGAAATATTTGTTTCTAGACCAAATTTTTTGTAATTTTGCACCACATTCAGGGCAATCTATATCGGTCTCTACTTTAGGAACAACGGCCTCTTTTTCCGCTTTTTTCACAAGAGGCATAAAATCTTTCCAGAAATCTTTGAGTACTTTTTTCCACTCGATTTTATTTTCTGCAATGTCTTCTAATTTATCTTCCATTGCAGCTGTAAAGCCTACATCCATAATCATCTGGAAGTTTTCTTCAAGAAGTTGAGCAATTACTCTTCCGAGCTCTGTAGGTTTTAAAGCTCCTCCTTCTTTGAAGGTATATTCCCTACTTTGGATCTTATTCATGATGGTAGCATAGGTAGAAGGTCTTCCTATCCCGGATTTTTCTAACTCTTTTACTAAAGAGGCTTCTGTAAAACGAGGAGGTGGTTTGGTGAAAGATTGTGCACAGCTGATATTGCTAAGTAGAAGATCCATTCCTTCTTGAATAGTAGGAGGAATTCTCTCTTCTTTTTCTCTCTCCTGTCCAAGATCAATTTTCTCTTCGTAGATGGCT
>CAYPKB010000026.1:946-4729 GCA_964411185.1 uncultured bacterium | reverse complement strand
AAAAATCCCGGGAATTTCAAAGTGGAGCCTGTAGCTCTGAGTATCATATTGCTATTGGTTTCAATATCTAGGGATACTGTGTCATAAATAGCGGCATTCATTTGAGAAGCAATGAATCTGCGAAAAATGAGCAGATACAACTTATATTGATCGTTAGATAGATGGGGTTTCACCATTTCTGGGGGATGGTAGATATTTGTCGGCCTGATCGCTTCATGTGCCTCTTGGGCACTTTTTTTACTAGAGTAGATTCTAGGTTTTGGAGGCAAATACTCTTTTCCATAGGTTTCATCAATATATTTTCTGGCCTTTTGGACAGCTTCTGGAGCTGTTTGGACAGAGTCCGTTCTCATATAGGTAATAAGACCCTCTGTGCCCTCACTACCTAAATCTACCCCTTCATATAAGCTTTGGGCGATAGACATGGTGCGTGCCGGGTTGAATCCAAAGTGTCTTGAGGCTTCCTGTTGAAGAGTGGAGGTAATGAAAGGAGCTACAGGATTTCTTTTTTTCTCCTTTTTTTCTACAGAGGAGATGGAAAATTCTGAACCTTTGAGCTTATCTACCAGTTCTTCTGCTTTTTCTTGGTTGTCTATGAGAAAATAGGATTTGCCCTCTTTGGGCTCTTTTTCTACTTTTTTTCCTTCTACAGAATAAAGGTAGGCCTCAAATGGTTTTTCATCTTCATGCAAACGAAAAAAAGCTTTGATATTCCAATACTCTTGAGGAACGAAAGCCTCAATCACGCTTTCCCTATCTACTACCAGCTTCAGAGCAACAGATTGCACCCTGCCTGCAGAAGAACCTGATCTACCTCTTCGTACCTTTCTGGTGAGGATAGGAGATATTTTATATCCCACTATTCGATCGAGTAATCTTCTAGCCTGTTGGGCATTTACAAGATTTTGATCTATTTTTCTAGGATGTTCTAAGGCTTTGGATACGGCATCTTTTGTGATGGAATGAAAAGTAATCCGCTCAATTTTACTGTTAGAAGGAAGAAGGGCACTAATATGCCAAGCGATAGCCTCTCCTTCGCGGTCCGGATCGGGAGCGAGATAGATGGTATCAGCAGCTTTCGCCTTTTTTTTCAGTTCCTGCACCACTTCTTTTTTATCGGGAAGAGTGATATATTTGGGTTCGAAATCATGTTCGACATCGATACCAAACTCTTTTTGCGGCAAATCCCGTATATGGCCGACTGAAGAGGCGAAGGAAAAATTGTTACCCAAGAACTTTTTTAGAGTCTTGATCTTGGCTGGTGACTCAACTATGATAAGGTCTTTACTCATAGATCCCTAGAAATTTAAAAAGCTATTTTTATTTTTTTGGCGATCATTTTGCAAGGATAGATTTTATGATCGATTCTCCAAATGAGCTGATATGCAGGGGATCTATCCCTGGAGATGAGGAGACAAAAGAAAAATTTTTTCATAGAATTTCTGTAAGTAGAAAAGTTGTACATAATCTTCCTGTGGAACTGGATTTCCCTCTTCCTACCACAAAAGCTATTCCAAAGCATCATTGGGATTGGGCTGGAAAAGAGATTGAGCAGGTATATGGCATATACCCTCAGGATATACTAGCTTTTTATGATAATCGAAAGTTAAACCTATGGCAAGGGGGAGCTACATGGATTATTGATTCCCCAAAGTGTAGATTTTCTTTTATCCGCCTAAAAAAAATATTAAAAAAAAGAAAATTGCTTTCTCTCTATTCCAAAGAAGAGATTTTAGCCCATGAGGCCATCCATGCTATCAGGTGTGGTTTTTCTGACTCTCCTTATGAAGAACTGTTTGCCTATCTTGTTTCCGGATCTTTTTTTCGGAGGATTTTTGGTCCTATTCTGCAAAAACCTAGAGATGCCTATATTTTTCTTCTCCCTTTTGCATTTTTACCTTTGACTCCCCTTCTTCCCCCCATCTATTTTTCACTTTTTCTCTCTTCCACGCTCTTATTGGTTACCTTGGCTCTTTTTCGATTACTCTTTCTTCGGATTAGGTTTTTCAAATGCATGCGTACATTACAGAAATGGACAAAAAGTCAAAAACAAGCTTTGCAATTGATGCTTGCTATGAGCGGAAAAGAGATCACACTTCTGTCCAAATGTAGAAGTGAAGAGATACCCAAAAAGCTAAAAAGTATGGTCGGTTCCTTTAGATGGGCTTTTTCTTTCCAAAGATATTTTGAGAAAGAAAAGTAAATTCAAGGTAAACTAGACCAAATGGAAGGAGAAGATTATGGCCAAAAGAATTACGGTAGATCCTGAAACTATCTTACAAGAAGAGCGATCTGGGGAGACTCTTTGCAAAGAGCTGGAAGATGGAAATATACTTTTCTTTCCTACTATGCCTATAGCTTTTCCCCAAGAAGATATATCTTTTTTGCTTTCACAAAAGCAAAACAAAGCGGCACATCGAAAAAATATTGCTTATAAGCCTCATATAAATGCGATCACCAATGCAGACCAGGAGACACCTTTAGATGCCAAAAAACTGTTGGATATCATGCGAAGATTTTCTCAAAATGCCACATCTTTTGTGCAAACTCTTCTTTCTCCTTATGCGTTACATCTGAAGCTAGACTATGCAAGCTTCAGACCTTTTCAGGAAAAGGGAAGAGAGTTGCGTAGAAGAGCAAGAAATGATCTTTTGCATTTCGATGCCTTTCCTACAAGACCCATGAGAAATGGTACTAGGATTTTACGTTTTTTCGTGAATATCAATCCGGAAAAACCAAGACAGTGGAACACATCGGAAAATTTTGACATTTTAGCGAAACGTTTTGCAGGAGGAAAAGGGATACGATTTCCAAAGCCCTCCAACAATCCACGGACGAAATGGAAAAATTTTTGTAAAGTAGTAGGAAAAAAAGCAGGCCTTCCTGTCAATATGCGCTCTCCTTACGATGAATTTATGATACGGTTTCATCATTTCCTAAAAGAAAATGAAGAGTTCCAGAAAAATACGCATAAAGATCGTTGGGATTTTCCTCCTTTTTCCTGTTGGATGGTTTTTACAGATTATGTTTCTCATGCAGCCTTAGAGGGGCAGTATGCTTTGGAACAGACCTTTTTACTCCCCAAAAAGGCGATGCTTAATCCGGAAAAATCTCCTATAAGCATATTAGAGATCCTTTCTGGAGAATTGATGGGAGATCCATCATATTCTTGAGAAAAAGGAACGGACAGTTTTTTTTCCAAGGGCTAGCTCTTTTCTATATTTAGCAATGGTTCTTCTTGCTATTTGGATCCCTTCTTGAGCTAGCATGGTTTTGATTTTCTCATCACTTATATCCATTTGGGCAAGGAAGATCTGCTTGATTCGTTTTTTTATCTCTATGGTTGATTGATTATGAAGATCCTGAGAGAGAAAATGAGATAGAGGAACAATCTTTCCTTCGATTTCTGCATATTTGTTATGAAAAATTCTAGATATGGTTGAAATGTGTAAAGAGAGATCTTCTGCTACTTGTTTTTGAGAAAGAGGAAGAAGTTTCCCTCCCTCTTCGAAATAGGGTTTTTGCATTTTGAGTAGGTAGGCTGCAACCTTTTGTAGATTTTCCTTTCGTTTCTCTAATGCATCAAAGAGATTTTTCCCTGAGAGCTTATAGGATTCATAGACTTTCTTTTCCTCTTTCACAAGATTGCGAAGAGATAGATATTCTTGGCGCCATGAGATGGCGCCTAAATCATTTAGCTTGTAACACCATCTCTTTTTTTTATAGAACAGGATATCTGGTTCAATGAAATGGTTAGGCTTTTGAGAAGAAGAAAAGGGAGTG
>CAYPKB010000026.1:0-936 GCA_964411185.1 uncultured bacterium | reverse complement strand
TTTTACTGAGGCGGTATTTTTTTTGGATTTGTAGTAGGCGCCCTTCTAATAAAAGAGGAAAATCTTTTTCTATTATGGTATGGAGAATCTGCTCTTTGGCAAGCTGGTTGAGCAGATAGGTTTGATAATTTTTAGATGCGATTCCCTTAGGTTCTAGCTCCGTTTGCAAAAGAGACAATACAGATTCTACCTTTTCTTTTTTGACCTGCATCTTTTGAGAGAGCTCTTCTGTTGATCCCTCATAAAACCCCCAAGGATCAAGGTTGCCCAAGATTTCCTTTGCAATCTTCAAGTCCAGCTTACAGGAAAAAAGAAGTTTGGCTTGTGTCGTAAGGTTAGAAAATCGTGTCGGCTCATAGATGATATCTTCTGCCTCTACAACTTTTTTGCTAGATCTGGAAAGTTGAAGTAGAGGATTTTTTTCCACCTCTTCTTCCAAAAAATTTTCCAACTCCCTTCCATTGAGGTGCATTACTTTGACAAAAAGAGCCATCTTCTGATGAAAGGTTTGGGAGAGATGTAGTCTTGGCAGGGTCCTATAGTCCATGGGCATTTCCTCCTACTTTCCCTATCTGCCAACAAAATTTTTTTTTCAATCTTCACTTTTTTCTAAAGTTGTTATGATGGGTTTGTTATGAAAGCAGCAGTATTCTCTCACAGTGGTCTTGGAGATGGGCTCATCTCATTGGTGGTATCCAATAATTTTCATCAAAATGGATGGGAGGTAGACACCTATCATTCAGGACTATCGATTTTACAATCCTGGTTTTCTCATCTGCCCATCATTAGCTATCCCTCCCAAGATCAGATAGAAACCATTCTCTCAACCTATGATAAGATTGTCGTCTTTCACAATGATACCAATCCTTTTACTTTGGAGTTGGTAAAACGAGGAAAAGAAGAAGATCCAGATAAAATCAAAGTAGTCTATGCTAT
>CAYPKB010000025.1:6564-11325 GCA_964411185.1 uncultured bacterium | reverse complement strand
GACTGTATATTTAGAGTAAGTTCTTCTAGAATTGGAAAAAAATCTTTTGAGCTATTAATTGCTGCAGGAGCCTTTGATTTTACTGGATGGTCTAGAGATGCTTTATTTCTTTTCTTAGAACAATACTATGATATTGCTGTGAAAGAGCAAAAAGAGAAGACAGTAGGAATTTTAGATCTTTTTGATCAGTTACCTTGCCAGACTCCTGATCAACAAAATCCTCCTCTTGTATCGAATCCTACTTCTACCTTGGATCTTTTGCACAGAGAAAAAGAGTTGCTGGGATTTTATTTAACGGGCCATCCGATGGATAGTTTTCAATCTATACTGCAAAAGCTCTCTTGCAAATCATTGAAAGATCTTGGTGATGAAAAAGAAGGATTAATCCGCTGCGCCTTTATTATCGACAATATAGCCTTTAAGATCTCGCCTAAAACACAGAGGAAATTTGCTATAGCAACTATTTCAGATGGATATGCAAGGTTTGAAGTGCCCATTTGGAGTGACCTCTATGAAAAGCATTCTCATCAACTAGAAGAAAGGAAAATTTTCTATGGAATTTTTTCACTGGAAAAGAAGGAAGGAGATATTAAACTCTCTTTAAAATTTATGGAAAATTTACAAGATATAGAAGAAAGTCAAACTGAAGAGTTCGAGCAAATCTTTAAAGAGTTGAAAAAAAGACAAAAGAAAAGCAGTACCTTCCAAAAACGAGAAAAGAAACATATGATGCTTCTCTTGCAGTCAAAAAATATGCGATTGAGTCATGTTCTTCAGATAAAAGAACTTTTTCGAAAATACCCAGGCACTATGACTGTAGACTTGCATTTTGTAGAAGAGAAGCAGTTGAAAGGAAGCATCTCCATTTCTGAGCAATGGGGAGTGAATGACCATGATAATTTGCTCCACGCACTCCGAATGCTTCCCTTTGTGAAAAAAGTAGAAGTTCAGGAGCTGTCTAGTGAAAAGAGCTAGAGCTGTTAATACCCTTGACGGAAAAATCCCCAACCCTTGATGATCATCTTCGTTATGCGCTTAATTATCGGTATATTTTCTGTTTCTCTACTGTACGCTTCTCCGAAGGAGTCGGTGCAAAATTTTTTTGATAAAACCATCTCTGCTTACCAAAAAGAACAATGGGATCAAGTAATAGAATCTGCTAATAAGATTGTAAAAGAACACAAATCTTCTACTCTTGCAAAAGAGGTATTTTTTTATCTGGGAGTAGCTCATTTTCATACTGGCGATTACGACCTAGCGAACAGATATTTGTCAAAATATCTTAAAAAAAGCCCCTCTCCTAAATTTTTTGAGCAAGTAATGCAATATAAACTGGAGATTGCTGAAGAATTCCGACATGGGGCAAAAAAACATATTTTCAGTTGGGAAAAAAGCCCTACATGGACTCCCGCTAGAGAAGATGCATTTGAGATTTATGATGAGATTATTCATACCATTCCGCATGGAGATTTGGCTGCTAAAGCTCTTTTTGGGAAAGCGCTACTCCAAGGATATTACAAGGATTATAAAGAGAGCATTGATACTCTACAGACATTGATTCGAAAGTTTCCCTCTCATGAATTGGTTCCTGATGCTTACCTAGAAATCCAATATTTATTTTTAGATCTATGTGAGCAGGAGAACTTGGATCCCAATATACTGGATCATGCTTACGTGAATTTCAGAAGATTTAAAGAATCGTTCCCAGGAGAGGATAGAATTTCTGTAGCTGAAGAAATTTTGCAAAGTATTAAAGAGGCATTTGCTCACAATTTTTATGAAACGGGACTTTTTTACGAGCGAACTCATAAACAAGAAGCTGCTATCATTTATTATGCAAAAATTATCTCTAAATTTCCTGATACCGAAACAGCTCGTAAAGCACAGAAGCGGCTGGATCAATTGCAAGCTACTCCTTAGTTTATTTTTTTTATCCCATGTAAGTTGTGGTTATCAATTTGTAAACCAAGAGCCTATCTCATTGAATGTTCCTTTTATAGAGGGAGATATTGATGGAGAGTTTACTTCCCAACTCATCCAAAAAATTCATGAATCGCCCTTTTTCCAATATACTAATAGTGGAGGCAATTACCTTCTTGCCGTAAAAATTACTACAAAAAAAGATGAACAGATTGGATATCAGAGAGATAGATTGAAAATTGATGGATCTTTGAAGAAAAATCTACGTCCGATAGAAGGAAGAAGGGTGTTGTCAGTACAGGCCAAAGTCAAAGAAAGATATAGCAACGAAGTGGTTTGGGGTCCTTATACCATCTCGGCAGATGCAGATTACGACTATGTGGATGGGGATTCACTGTTCGATCTTACTTTTATAGGTCCATCTGGTACAAGAACTACGGTTTTATCTTTTTCTTTGGGGCAGTTGGAGTCAAATTTCAGCGCTAGTAGAGCAGCAGAAAAGCCTGTTTATAACAGACTCAGCCATATGTTGGTAGAGGCTATTGCAGCGGAGTGGCGTTGATTGGCTACATTGATTTTTTCTTCAAGATATCAATAGTGGCTTCTGTTTCCAGCATATCGACCAGAAAATGTTGTAGTACTTTCAGTACAAATTTGGGTGTATTATAGACCCCTTGTGTGGTGAAAACCGTCTCTAGATGGGGAGTTCCTTCCTCTTTTCTTAGTGCAATAAGGACATAGGTAGCCGGTATTTCCTCTTGCATTTTGGGGACTATCCATACCACAAATTGCTCGTTGAAGAGGGTCACTTTATCAATGCTTTCAATTACATGGAAATATTGAGTTAGGTCATCAGCTGTTTCATTTTCTTCGTGGAAAGAATCCAATATATTGCACTCTTGCAAGAGAGGCAGGTCTACATTGACTATGCCATCATGAGCCCAATCCTGTAGGTTGGCTACATATTCTTGGTAAGCTTTTTCTAAATCCGCAGGATTCATTCCTTCCCCCTAAGTTAGACTACCCCTAAACCTATTTTAGCTCCCATCTTCAGAGGATGTCAAGAAACTTCTTTAGGCTTGTCATCCCATTAAGGTAGTTGCTTTGTAAGAAGAAAAAAGAGTTCTACCAATTGTCTTACTTCTAGCTGATGAGCTCGCGCATGAGGAGCTATTTGACTGGTTTTTAGTAGATTATCTATAGAAAGGTTGGGATATTCTTTCCGTAGGATAGATTGAATCTGTTTCCTCTTATGGAGATAGAGTTTATCAAGAAAATGTTCATATCTTAGCCAATCATCCGGGGCCCATTTCTTCCATGTAAGGTGAAGAATGGTACTGGTCACTCTAGGAGGAGGGGTAAAAGCTTGCCTCGGAACATCGGAGACCTTACGAAGAATGGATGCTGATTGAACTAATGCAGTTATGAGAAAATCAGGTGTGGAAGCAAGTAATTTGTCAGCCACTTCTTTTTGAACCATAAGTACAGCTTCTGTAAAGAGATAGGAAAATCTGCAAAAAATTTTCAAAAAGGGTGAGGTATGTTTGTAGGGAATATTAGAAAAAAGGGGCATTTTATTATGTGAGGAGATCTTTTGACAAAGCTTAGAGTAGGGAAATTGCAAAAAATCCATATGATGAAGTTCTAAAGATGGGAACTCTTTCTGTAATAGAGAGATGCAATCCTCATCTTTCTCTATTGCAATGAGATGATTGTATCTCTGCAATAGGGCTCTGGTGAGATTACCTGTTCCGGGACCTATTTCTAAGGCAATCTCTTCCTTACCTTCAGCCGCAGAGACAATCTTATCGATATAGGCTTTCTCGTGCAGAAAATTTTGAGAGAATGATCTCTTAGGTCGAAAATGGTTGGAGGGAGAAGGGCTCAAAATGATCTAAAAAATCTTGATCTTTGTAATGATAGTGTTTCCGAAGTTTTTGAATATAATCTTGAGAAAATTGCATTACATGTTTTTCTAACAATTGATCCGATATATTTTGATACATCTGCTGCAGGGGAGCCGCTTCCTGATGATCTTTTCTCTGTAGATAAAATACTTTCCAACTATTTTCTTTTCGAGAGGGGAGAGGAGAACTATATTCTCCTTCGGAAAGCTCTGAGAGTATACTTTTATATTTATCAGAAAGATCTTTGAAATCTACGGTATAAGTATCTGATACTTTGATTTCGGCAGGAAACTTTTCTTCTAAGGTCGGATTAGAGGCAATCTCTTCTGTGGAAAGGGCTTCCATTTGGCAATATTTAATAAATTCCTCAGGATTGATAGAAGATTCAACAGGTTCCAAAGTAATGATTTGGTATGTCCACTCTTCTTTTGGGGGATTATCTATTCTGTATTGCTCATATGCTGTTTTAATTGCTTGGGGAGTAACCGTTTGATAAGCTTTTCCATGAACGTAATACCATGAAATTCTTTGCACAATCATCTCATTTTTTACCTGATCAAATGCCTCTTCGTATGAAAGATTGAGTTCATTGAGAGTTAACAAGACATTGGGGCCATACCTTCTTTCTAACTCTTCTCTTACTTCACCGTCACTTAATTTCATTTCTCGGTCTTGAGCATCCAATATCATCAATTCTGTATTGATCATTTCGTCCAAGATTTTTCTCCAACTAGCTCTATAAAATTGAAATTTCGCTTCCGTGGAGTCGGAATAATCTGGGTAGTGCATTTGTAGCAATCTATCCATTCTCTTTACTAAATCAAGCACGGTGATTGGTTTTCCCATAACATTTGCTACTACAGCGTTCTGTATTGTAATTTCTTGCTTCGGTAGATCAAGGGCAAATCCCTTAGCAGAAAAAATGATTAGTAAA
>CAYPKB010000025.1:0-6554 GCA_964411185.1 uncultured bacterium | reverse complement strand
AAAAAAAAATGGTTTCATGACAATTACTCTGCAATTCTTGAAGTCATTTTAGACATATTCTCTTTTCTGTGAAAGGTTGCAAAGAAAAAACCATCTTTACCTCCTTTTTCTGGCAGTAACTTTTCTGGCTCTCGAGTCAACTCCAAAGGAAAGGTGTCTAAAAAATATTCGACCTGCTTCTGATTTTCCTCTTCTAGAATACTGCAGGTTGCGTAGACAATAGATCCTCCTGGCTTTACATATTCCAATGCTTCTTTAAAAATCTCTTTTTGAGTTTGCACTAGGTTTTCAATATTTTCAGGGAATAGGCGCCATTTTTGTTCTGGATTTCTTCTAAGTGTGCCCGTCCCGCTACAAGGAGCATCTACAAGCACTAGATCCATTCTCTTTTTGAGAAGGGAAAGGGTTCGAGATTTAGGTGGGGCAAGCTGTATCCATTGAATTCCGGCTCTTTTCATTCTTTTGCGGGCTTGATAGAGAATAGATTGTCTTATGTCATGCAGATAGATTTGACCCTTTCCTTCCATGTAGGGAGCGAAAGCGAGAGATTTTCCTCCTGATCCAGAACAAAAATCCAATATTTCCATTCCAGGCTTCACTTGGAGAGATTGGGCTATAATTTGACTTCCTTCGTCTTGTACTTCGAACCATCCTTTCTTGAATTCGGGAAGGTGAAAGAGAGAGGCTCTCTTTTCGAATTGTATCCCGTCAAAAGAATTGGCGGTAGGAGCTATAGAAAATTTTCCATGCCATTGTTTTAGAAGTTGTTCTCGACTACACTTCCATCGGTTCACGCGTATGGTTAGGGGAGCTGAACTGTTGAGTGTTTGGCAAATTTCACGGGCTTGTTTTTCTCCATACTGTTTTTTCAACTTCTCGTAGAGAAAATATGGAAATGATAAAGAAATATCCCCTGAAAGAGTTGAGGATTTTTCTTGGATTTGCTCCAAATCATGAACAAGGGCTATTCTTTTTTCCCATGTAATGGGTTGCTTTAGAAAGTAATCCAATAATTTTTTCCAACGAATGAGGGAAAAGAGTGTTTCTGAAATATATTTTCGGTCATGAGATCCAAGATTTTTATATTTTCTATAATACCCGGATAAAAAATAATCCAAAGGAGAAGTGGTTTGGTCCCATTGAGTTAGGATCTGGAGCAAATGTCTATTTCGAAAATTTTTCATACGGAAATTCTAACATTTTTTCTTTTTCTATTGGCAAAAAAGAATTGTTTGAAATTAAAATATTTATCTGCCATTGCAAAGTAAAAGAATAATTATATAAAAAAATTATGCAAAAATTAGCCATCATCTTAGGTCGAGTCTTTTTGAGCCTCCTCTTCATTATTTCTTCCATTTACAAAATGTTCGATTGGAAAGGAATGGAGAAGGCTTTCGTCAGGGCTTTATGCGATTGGCATTCTCATTCAGCAGGCGCTCAGAAATTGCAAGAATGTTTTTCTGAAATGTTGCCTTGGATTCCAGCTATTTTGATTCTTGCTGTGACGTTTGAATTTTTAGGTGGCTTAAGTATTCTCTTTAATTTCTGGCCCAGGTTGGGTGCTTTTGTCTTGCTGGTATTTCTTTTACCCACCACTGTTATCTTTCATCAATTCTGGTTTTTAGATGGAGCAAATAGAGATTTGCAGTTTGTCCTTTTTTTGAAAAATTTAGCTATCATGGGAGGTCTTCTGTATGTTATTGCTTTTGGAGGATCCTCATCTAGCAAAAAAAGGATCGACTCTATGGATCTACCAGAAATAGATAAGGATTAATGGTACGAATTTTTCTTTTTCTCTCTTCGTTTTTCATTTGCGCATTTGGTCAGCCGGCGTGGATTGGATCTTTTTGTTTTTTAGCAGCTACTTTGGGGTATGCCCTTTTTTGGCAAGGATTCTGCAAAGGATATTACTCCTTAGGTCATACCTTTCTTTGGTTTTTTTTCGTTGAGCTTGTTCATCTATCTTGGATGTCATCCATTCGCTATCAAGGGTTCTTGATGCTTTTAGTATATGTCCTATTAGCGGCAGCACTAGCTTCTCAATTCATGCTTTTTTCCTGGTTGTTGCGAAAGCAAAATCTATCGAGGATTTCCGTTCTTTTTGCCTTATCTTCAGTATGGGTATTAGTCGAGTGGAGTAGGCTGTATTTTATTAATGGATTTACCTGGAACCCACTGGGGCTTTCTTTGAGCTGGTCTATATATTCAGCTCAGATAGCCTCGATCTTTGGAGTGTACGGACTTTCTTTTTACGTAATGCTAACCAACCTTTTTGTTTTGCGTGCTATTATTTTGTCTCAAAAAAAAGCACTCTTCGCAGCTCTAATGGTTTCTTTTTTTCCCTATTTTCTAGGCTTTGCAATAATTCGGTCAGGAAATGAAAAACCAGCAGAAAAATTACATGCGCTTTTAATTCATACTTCACTTTCTCCTGAAGAAAAGGAACCTTTTTTTGATCCTGACTATTTTATATCTCCTACTGACCAATGGGCGATGATTTTTCAAGCTCTTCAGGAATACAAAGGAGAAAAAATTGATCTGATTGTGTTCCCAGAAGGAGCTCTACCTTATGAGGCCTTTGCTCATACCTTTTCTTTTCATTCTTGGCATGCTACTTGGACAAAGTTTTTTGGAGAGGAGGGTAATAAAGCTTTTCTTTCTGCTGTAAAGCATCCACCGCTAAAACCAAAATTCGGTCAAATCAATCATGCTCTTGTTGTGCAATCGATCGCCAATCTTTTCCAAGCAGAAGTGATCATTGGATTGCGCGATGAAGAGGAAGAAACAGTCTACAATTCTGCTTTTCACTTCAAACCTACATTTTTTGATCCTGATAAATATGCTAAAAGAGTATTAGTTCCCGTTGCAGAATATATACCTTTTGAATGGTGTCGCTCCTTTGCTGCAGATTATGGAATCTACTCCTTTTTTACCCCTGGAGAGTCGGCGAAAGTGTTTCAAGGAAAAAAAGCAACTATGGCCGTTTCCATTTGCTATGAAGAGACCTATCCGAACATCATGCAAGAAGGAAAAAAACTAGGAGCCGAATTGTTTATCAATCTTTCCAATGATATCTGGTTTCCCAATAGTAAACTATCCCAACAACATTATGATCACGGTGTCTTGCGTGCTATAGAAAATGGAATTCCTGTAATTAGAGCAACTAATCATGGTATAACTGGTGGGGTAGACGCTTTTGGAAAAAAGATAAATATGCTTCCCTTTTATAACAGAAATGGAGCTCTTTTTTTGGAAGTGCCCCTTAAGCAAGTTCATACCTTTTTTTCATACTGGGGAAACAAAGGAATTATCTGTCTCTCTATATTTTCTATTTGCTTGCATTGTATCATTTTCAATTCTCTACCAAGAAGGAAGATTCAGCTTGATGGAAATTCTGAGCTGGGCTAGCCTTCAATGAATTGCTCAAACAATTACCTAGCATCTACTCTCTGCATAAACGCGCTTAACGGATGAAAAAAAAATCAACTTCTCACCTCCAAGATGAATATCAACAGACAGTAAACAATTCTATTTCTTTTACAGGTATAGGGTTGTTCACTGGTGTAGAGGTAAATTGCACTATATCTCCCCTTCCAGAGGGTAGCGGTATACAATTTCAACGTGTTGATCTACCTTCGCAATCTATGATTCCTGCTTCTATAGAATTTGCAGTAGGAGGACCTAGGTGTACTATTTTACAAAAGGGAGAAGGTAAAGTATACACTATCGAGCATTTGCTTTCTGCTTTACATGGCATGAAAATAGACAATGCTCTTGTTCAATTGGATGGTCCAGAAGTCCCTATTTTTGATGGTAGCTCCAGCGCATTTTTGACAAAAATACAAGAGGCTGGTGTTGCAAAACAAAATGAGGTAAGTGAGACATTTTTCGTAGAAAAACCTCTCTACATTCGTGGACGTGATTCGCTATTAATTGCGATTCCTTGTGATGAATTTTCTGTGCAGTACACTTTATCCTATTCTAAGTCTCTGTTTCTTCAAGCTCAGTTTCATTCCTTTTCTATGGATAGAGAGGATTATGAAAAAGAAATATCGAGTTGCAGAACCTTTTCTCTCTATGAAGATTTACAGCCATTATGGGATCAAGGATTATTAAAACATGCAGGACTCGAGAATGGTATTGTGATCAAAGATGATATGGTGTTAAATCCTGAGGGATTGCGATTTAGTAACGAAATGGCCAGACATAAGATTTTAGATTTAATCGGTGATCTCTATCTTTTTGGAAAAAGAATTAAAGGTCAGTTCATAGGAATACGATCTGGTCATTCAACAAATTTAGCTTTGGTAAGAAAATTAGACGAAATGAGCCGCTTGCAAAAAGGAGCCCTTGTTTTTAATGGAAAATGAGAAAGTGATTGTAAGCTCGAAAGAGATCGAAAAAATTTTACCTCATCGTTATCCCTTTTTACTTGTAGATAGAATTGTCCATTTGAACGTAGATGACTCTGAAATAGTCGGTATAAAAAATGTCACAATGAATGAACCTTTTTTTCAAGGTCACTTTCCCGGAGCTCCCATTATGCCTGGAGTTTTAATTTTAGAGGCGCTTGCTCAGACTGGAGGAATTCTTGTCTTCAGAAAGGGATATGAAAAAAAAATCGCCGTTCTATTGAATATAAATAATGCAAAGTTTAGAAAGCCTGTTGTGCCGGGTGATGTGTTGCACCTCCATGTGAAAGCACTTCATGTCAGTGGCACAGGAGGAAAGATGGGAGCAAAAGCTCAAGTAGGCGATCGGTTGGCAGCTGAAGCTGAAATAAGTTTTGCTCTAGTAGAAAAAAGTCAATTATAATCTAAAAATGGTTGTTGCGCATGTCTAACTCTAACATTCATCCTAATGCCCACGTAGAATCCGGTGCAAAGATTGGAAAAAATGTAACCATTGAACCCTTTGCGGTAGTAAAGTCTACAGTAACCCTCAAAGATGGGGTGACTATAAAATCTCATGCCTATATTGACGGTCATACCACAATTGATGAGGATACAGTCGTTTGGCCAGGGGCTACTATTGGGACAAAACCTCAGGATTTGAAATTTCAAGGTGAAAAAACCTATGTCACAGTGGGAAAAGGCTGTGAAATACGAGAATTTGCCACTATCAACGCTTCTTGTCAGGAAGAATCTACGGTTTCTATTGGTGATGGGTGTTTAATTATGGCTTATTGTCATGTTGCTCATAATTGCTCTTTAGGTAAGAAAGTCATTATGGCAAATGGAGCCATGCTAGCAGGACATGTAACAATTGAAGATTATGCTATCATTGGAGGTATGACTCCTATTCATCAATTTACTAGAGTAGGATCTTATGCCATGGTTGGTGGGTTTAGTCGTGTTTCTCATGATATCCCTCCATACACTCTGGGTGGGGGAGTTCCTTACAAATTTGGTGGATTGAATTTAGTCGGATTGAAACGATATGGGTTTCCTCTGTATGTTCGCCAAGCCTTAAGTAAGGCTTTTAAATTGACTTATAGATCAGGTCTTAGATTAGATGAAGCTATTCAGTCTATTCAAGAGCAAGTAGAGGATACTCCTGAAATTCGCCATTGGATTAATTTCTGCAGAGATTCTAAAAGAGGTCTCATAGGATTGGAAGGAGTGGGTAGGATGGAGTTTTCAAATGAGGAAGATGAGTTTTTAGAGTCTGAGCAATCTATGCCAGTATGAAAATCATTTTTTTTGGTACTTCTTCTTTTTCTGCAAAAATCCTCTCTTTCCTTGTAAAGAAGTGTGAGATTTCAAAAATTATCACTCAACCTGATAAACCTCGTGGTAGAAATCGGGCATTATCTCCTACTCCTGTAAAAGAATTTGCTTTGCAGCATTGTCCACATATTCCTTTGCTTCAGCCTGAAAAAGCGTCTGACCCTGCCTTTGTTCTAGAGCTTTCAAAAGATGTCCCTGAATTTCTTGTTTTAGTATCCTATGGTCAGATCATCAAAGAAAATTTATTACAACTTCCTAGGCTTGCTCCCATAAATGTTCATACCTCTCTTTTGCCCAAGTATAGAGGAGCCAATCCTATACGAAGAGCATTGATGAACGGAGAGCCAAAAACGGGTGTAACTATCATGGAAATGGTAAAAGAGTTAGATGCTGGTCCTATCTATGCTCAGGAAGAGATCGATCTGCCTCTAGATATCAATTTTGGCGAGCTAGAGGAAAAGATGGAAGAGATAGCAGCTCCTCTACTATGGGAAACTTTGCAAGGAATCAAAGGAAAAAAAATAGAAAAAAGAGGGCAAGATCATTCCAAGGCCACTTATGCTAAAAAATTAACTCCTGAAGAGTTACAGATTTCTTGGAACTTTCCTGCTCTTGAAATACATAATCATATTAGAGCTCTCTCACCTAAACCAGGAGCTTGGACTTCCCTTTATGTTGGAGGAAAAAGGACCAGAGTTAAAATTTTACGCACCTATCCAGTAGAAGGAAATGGAGCTCCTGGAGAAATACTTCACAAAGATAAAAAAAAGGGTGTTGTGGCTTGCAAGCAGGGTGCTTTAGAAATTTTACGATTGCAAAAAGAGG
>CAYPKB010000024.1:10296-11333 GCA_964411185.1 uncultured bacterium | reverse complement strand
GGGGCTTTTGCGTGGCAGCTTTCTACCGCATTTGTTCCGGCATCTTTTTTCTTTTTCCTGAGACTTTTGTCTACAAACTTCCCTTTTATCAAAGATCAATGATCAGCCTAGATGCGCTTCCCTCTCTATTAGGAGTGGGCTTTCTGATAGGACCTAGAATTGCTTCACTCATGTTTTCAGGAGGTGCTCTTGCATGGTGGGTTTTGATTCCCTTAATTAAAACGTTCGGGCAAGGAGAGGTAACTATCTACCCTTCTACTACTCCTATTGCCATGATGGAGGCAGATCAAATCTGGTCTAGCTACATCCGTTATGTAGGTGCAGGAGCTGTAGCTGTGGGAGGATTGATCGGCCTCTTTCGCATATGGCCTTTGATATTCAAAACGGTCCACGTTGGGATAAAAGAACTTTTTGCCGGATTCAAACATGGAAAAGAGGTAGCAAGGACTGATAAAGATATCTCTATGAGCTATCTACTGCTGGGTATGGTAGCCATTATTCTCATACTTTGGCTTTTCCCCACTCTCCCAATGAATTTTTTCACCATACTTCTGCTTGCCATTCTGGGCTTTTTCTTTTCCGGCGTCACTTCCATTACGGTGGGATTGGTAGGATCTACCTCAAACCCCGTTTCGGGAATGACGATCACTACCCTACTTTTGACCTGCATCATTTTTGTACTTTTGGGATGGACAGAACGAGTCTATCTCATTTCTGCTATGACTATGGCCTGTGTGGCCAATGTTGCCATCTGTCTTGCTGCAACTACCTCTCAAGATCTCAAAACAGGATTTCTTTTGGGAGCTACTCCCAAAAAACAGCAGCTAGCAGAAATCTTAGGCATCATCATCCCCTCCCTCGCTTTGGGTGGTACTATCTATTTATTGAACCAGGTCTACCAAATAGGTAGCGCTGAAATGCCGGCACCTCAAGCTACTTTGATGTCGATGATTGTAAAAGGGGTAATCAGCGGAGATCTTCCCTATGTGCTCATCGGCGCAGGTATTGTTTTTGGCCTTCTATTGGAGCTGATGAGG
>CAYPKB010000024.1:0-10286 GCA_964411185.1 uncultured bacterium | reverse complement strand
ATACCGGTCATTCCTGTCGCCATTGGGCTCTATTTACCTCTATCTTTGAGTAGTGCTACAATGGTTGGCGGCCTTGTTGCCCTCCTGACCAAAAAATACCAGGCAACAAGAGAAGAGAGCGGCATTTTAGCTGCCTCTGGCCTTATAGGCGGAGATACATGTACCGGAATTGCAATCGCAGCCCTAGCCGTTTTTGGCGTAATAGATGTCGAAGGAAAAACGTTGGCTCCTTCCTTCGTATCCCTTCTTGCTTATATTTTTCTCGCCCTTTTCCTTCATCAACTCATAAGAAAAAAAGGGTAGCCTCCTTTACTCTGTTTGAAGTGTTGATTGCACTTAGCTTGCTGGGTATTCTTTTGACCTCTCTCTTTACAGCTTTTGTTCATCTTCAAAAAAAGGATCTTCTTGTGCATCAGGCTGGCAAAAGATTACTCCAAAAACATTACTTTGTCTCTCGCATGGGAAAGATACTATCCTCTCTTCACCTTCCTAATGGATCTCCGCCATTTGAAGAGAAGGAAGATGGGATCTATTTTTCTTTTGACAATGGTATTGATCCAGACCCCACCTTTAGCGGTCTTATTGAAGCGAAATTAGAAAAAAAAGGAGAGGAGATCCATCTCTTTTTATATCCCAACGGAGAGAAAAAAAAATACCGGCAGGAAAGCTATCTATATGGAATAGAAGATTGGAAAATAGAATCATTACTCCAGACAGAAAAGGGAGTCCATTGGATGGAAGGAACAAAAGCTGATCAGAAAATAGTTGCCTGCCGAATCCAAGTGAAAGGAGAATGGGACGAGGTTTTTACCTTTCCTCTCCCCACCAAAACAAAGATTTTTCCATTGAAGCCGCGATGAATATTCTTGCCTTTCTCTTTTCCATACTTCTTCTTTTTTCTCTTTTTTTCTCTCAATCCAATCGAAAAATGCAGGATCTTTTTTTCTTGGAAAAAAATTTTGAAAAAGAACAAGAAGAAAAAAGAAAAAAGTATAATAGACGGATTCAGAGTCAGTTCCAACAAATGAAAGATCTTTACGGTGAGAATGGAAAGGAGGAGAATAAAAAATCTATTCCTAAAGGTGGGAAAGCGATCCGGTTGAACCTCTATTCTTTCTCTACCGGCCAAGATAAAAAACTGCTCTCTTTCTTCTCTCATCTTTTACAAGGATTATATCCTACCTTTTGGGAAGAGCTCTCTCCTTCCCATTTTGCTGAGCTTTTTGCCTCCATACTTTTCGATGCTAATCAGAAAAAAGAGAGTCAAACATCCTTAGAAACCCTAGAGTTACCAACCGAAAGATGGCAACGTCTATATTATCGATTGTTACGTCATCCAGATAGACCTTTTCTGCGCTATTTTGATCTTTCTCCCAAAAAGAGAAAAATTTCCCTCAATGCTGCACCTCTCTATTATTTGGAAATTCTGCTCGGTAAAAAAGTGGCAAGGCAAATATATAGTGAAGAAGAGAGTCTACCTTCTGTAGAAGAGATCGAAAAATTGTGTGATAGAGAAGGGATTCCTTTTCACTTTACAGAGTTTGTCGCAACAGAGGGGACTAGGCTTTCAAAGCAGACTCTCTCACAACACGTGGGAAAGTAAAAAGAAAGGTAGAGCCCATGTGAGGTTCAGATCTAACTTCCACAGCAGCTTTATGCTTATCTAGAATCGTTTTCACGATTGATAATCCCAAACCTGCTCCCCCGAATTTTTTTGATCTAGCCTTATCTACCGTATAAAATCTGCTGAATATATGAGGAAGATCACTGCTGGGAATCCCAATGCCATCATCTTGGATAGAAAGAGAAATCTCATTCTCTTGATTGATAAGCTGCACTTTTATATGAGCTGTAGGAGAGGAATATTTTACCGCATTATCCATTACATTCATGATCGCATGTTCCAATAGAGGAAGATCTCCCCGTATAAGATACTCCTCCTCCTTATGTTCTATATCGATGGTAGCTTTTTTGTGCACTTCCAAGATCATATGCCTACAATTTTCTACTATAGGTAAGAGATTGTGGATAGTAGAGGGAGTAGATGGCAGGTTTTCTATATCTGCTAAGGTGAGTAAGTTTTGAACTAATAGATTCAGCCTTTCGCAAGTTGATACAATTTTCTTGGTCACCTCTTTTTGTTGCGCTGCTGTCAGTTCCTTGCGGTCATGGAGAGTTTCAGCAAATCCCCGTATGATAGTAAGAGGAGTTTTTAGTTCATGAGAGGCATTGGCAATGAACTCTTTTCCCATCTGCAACATTTTATAATCGGAGGTTTTGTCCTGTAATACGAGAACAGCGCCACTTCGGAAAGCTCTTGGAATAGCTAAAATATCCAAAAAAAGTGCCTCTTGCCTTTTTGTCACTAGAGAATCTTTGATGATTTTTCCCTCTTTTTGACAAGTAGCTACCAAATAATTGCATTTTTCCATCAACTGAGATTGCTCTTCTACACGGGGAGGAAGAAAAGACTCCCCTACAAGCTGAGAGAGAGAAGAAGATAAAATCTTGCAAGCTGTCTCATTTGCATAGGTGATGATATTCTGAGAATTTATGGCCAAAACACCTTCTACAAGAGAGTTCAAGATCGACTCATGCTCATTTTTCTGGTAGGTAAGACTTTCAATCTGATGTTGGATCTTTGCTGAAAGAGAGTTCAGAGTACTTGCAAGCTTTCCAAACTCATCGTGACGACCCAAAGATCCTTGCAACTCAATTTGAGGTAAAAACTCTTCTTTTCCTTCCCGATAATGACGTATCGCTTTGATGATTTTTTCAATGGGGACAGAAAGACGAGCTATCAAAAACCAGCTGAGTAGAGCATAAAAACCAATGATCAAAAAAGAGAAAATAAGAAAATAGTTCTGGAAATTTCGCTGTAGTATCTCCACCTCTTCCAAAGAGATCAATGCATGAAGAACCCTTTTATGCTTCTCTTTATCTATGGGCATAGCAATAGATAAAACCCTCTTTTGATGAGAAGGATGATAGAAAATACGGAAAGCGCGTTTTCCTATTCTTACTTTTCTGCCCTCTCTTCTGGTCAGAGGTACCTTTTCTAAAAAATCCTCTCTTGTAAAAATAGCGCCGTGCAGCAAAAGAGGTTCACTATCTATCTTTTTTTGGACCTCTGTAAGAGGTGCTTCTTGCATAGATGCTGCCAATCTTTCAATTTTTTTCTCGTAAGATTGGACCATGATACGCATGACCATACTACCCACAAAGGGATAGAGAAGAGCAAAAAAAGAGAGAAGAAGAAAGATATCAAAAAGATAGATCTTCTTACGGATGGGGATCATTTTTTCTCCAAGCTATAGACAGGAATTTTTTCTGAAAATCCTTTCAAAGATAGAGGATCATGATCTTTAAAGCTATACTTCTGCGCAAGAGAGGTGCCATCAACCATGGAATGGGAAATGAGAATTTCTCCTCCTCCCGCTTTGCTACATAATCTTGAGGCTAAGTTCACATTGGATCCCACAACCGTATAGTTGAGTCTATTTTCAGATCCCATATTTCCAGCTACTACCTTCCCTTTATGGATCCCTATTCCAATTTCTATACGGAAGAGTCCCTTGCTCTCTCTTTCTCGGTTCCATTCTTCCATTTGCCTTTGGATCTCTACAGCGCAATCCACTGCTTGCATTGCGCTATCTTCTACAGGAACAGGAATACCGAAAAGAGCCATCACCTCATCTCCTACATATTTGTCGATCACTCCATGATGCTGATCAATAATGTGAGAAATCTTTGTCATACACTCATTCAAAAAGGAGATCACTTCTTGAGGAGGCATTTTTTCCGTATGATGGGTAAAATCTCTGATATCAGCGAAAAGAATCACTCCCTCTCTCTCCTCTCCTCCCAGATGTATCTCTTCTTTCAACAATTTATTGGCTATCTCTTTAGAGACTACCTTATTCAAAGCTCCTTGGACCTTTTCTCTCTCTTTGAGACCTTCTACCATCTCTGAAAAGCTATCGATCAAAAATCCCACCTCATCATTACTTTTTTTAGCAGGGAGTTGCATCTTTTCATAGTGGCCATTTACCACCTCTTTTGTAGCATGCGCCAACTTGGTAATGGGACGACTGACAGCAGTTGCAATCCTATGCAAAAAGAAAAGAGTACATCCCAATGCTATCAGTCCCATGATGCGGAGATTCCAAGATACCTTGGAAATAACCGATTGAAGAGTCGAACGAATGTAATCAACTATGGCAAAGGCCTTACTTTTTTTCTGTAAGAGGTAAAAGGTAAGATCACTATCTGGAAAGGGAGCTATTTTAGAAAAAAATAACTTCTCTCCGCCCAGCATCACCTCTCCAATTTTCTGATCAGGGAAAGAGGGTAACGTGAGTGTGACCTTTTCTCCCGCTTGGGCTGCAAGATAATGCCTACGGTGGACAGCTATGACCAGCTCTCCAGTAATCAAAGAGAGATCTTCTACCATCTCTGAGATGACTCTCCCGACTTGCACTGTTTTATTTCCCACTTTATGAGAGGCTCCTAAAAAGAAATCATGCGAGGCAGGAGAAGAAAAAATGAGATATTTTTCCTTTTCTTCTCCTTTTTCTTTCTGATCAAAAATAAAAAAAAGCTCTTTGGAAAGAAGAAGGCCTCCTTCTCCATCAGGATAGATGACTGCAATACCTTCAGGAAAGCTATCCTCTTTTTTTTCTTCTGTTAACAGAAAGGCAAGATGAGAAAGGTCTGCCCTTGTATTTTGTTTTTCATAGGCTGCTGCAAAAGCTTGAGCCAGATTTTTTTCTTCTAGGGAAACAGGGTCTTTTTTCCTCTCTAACGTATAGCTCTTCCCTTTTCTATCAAAAGAAGTTGGGTTTCTTTTGTGCAGAAGATAAAAATTTCCTGCAGGAAACCGTTTTTGCAAAGAGGGCGAAAGAGAGATTTTTTTTGTGGCATAATACTCTTTTTTCTCCTGCAAATAGATGATTCCTTCTTCTTCATAAAAGGTAAATGGATAGAGAACTGCATTAGAAGGGAGTATGGTATATTCTTTTCCTCCTTCTGACAGAGAGAGAAAATCAATCCAGGGATAGCCTTGAAGCGCTCGGGCGAGATAGTTCCATCTATCTTTATCTAGTAAAGAGATCTTCTGATTTTCTCGTAAAAACCCATCCACTTCTCCCTCATATCCTGCAATTGTTTCCGTAAGATAGGAGGTAAGTTTTTTTCTATTTTTTTGCGCTTCTTTATAAATTTTTTGGGAGAACTCTTTTTCTGTCTCATTTAGCTCCACTCTGACCAAATGGTTTTCAAAAAAAAGCGCCCCTAAGGCTACTACTGAGAAGAGAATCCCTACAGATAGAAATAGTTTGGTTCGTAGTTTCATCAGCTATATAGATTTTCACAAGATTCTTGGGTAATCACAATGATATCCTCATAACGCACTCCACCTAAGCCCGGTATATAAATTCCCGGCTCTATTGTGATCACCATACCAGGTGACAAGAGAAGCTCACTGTCTCTTCCTCCCTCTTTTACTCTGGGATTTTCATGAGTCTCCAGACCTATTCCATGTCCTAAACTATGAGTAAAATAGTTGCCGAACCCTGCCTCCTCGATGACTCTTCTGGCCGCTTTGTCCAACTCTCCTAAACGCACTCCCGGTTTACAAAGAGAAATCGCCTTGTCTTGAGCACGACGTACTACATCGTAGATCTCTTGGAGCTTGGGATCTATCTCACCATAGAAAATTACTCTAGTCATATCCGATCTATAGTGATCTAAGACTACCCCCATATCGATGAGGATCAATTCATTGGAACTGCATCTTCTTCCGGATGGAATATGGTGGGGATAGGCTGCATTTTCCGTGTAGGCAATAATAGGAGGAAAGGATGCTTCGCTTGCTCCTTTTTGACGAAGTAAGATCTCTAAATGAGTGGCTGCCTCTTTTTCACTCACTCCTTCTTGGAAAAATCGGGAAAGCTCTTCAAAAAGAGTCCAAGTTAGGCTACACGCTTTTTTGATCGCCTGGATTTCAGAAGGATCTTTGACCATCCGAAGCAGATCGATAGGATTTTCCCCTATAAAAAGATCACCCAGTTTTCTCTCCGATAAAAAGGCTCGTAACTTTTTCAATCTTCCTACGGAATAACTCTCCGGAAATAAAAAAAGAGCCTGTTTGGAGCCTACCTCTTTTTTTAGAAAATCTTCTATAGCTCCCTCAGAAAGCAAAGAGAGGGGTAAATCTGGTGTTTCTTTTTGAGCATATTCCAAAAATCTTCCATCTACAAAAAGATGAGAACTATTTAACCCTATATACATCTGGGCTTGCTCTACTACCAACCCTGTCAGATAGAAGATAGATTTTTCATCTTCTAGATAGAGAAAATCTACCTCTTCTTTTTGGAGTTTCTTTTGGAGCTTTTCGATTCTTTTTTGTTTCATTTCTTTACTTTCTCCCATAGCATCATGCACTCTTTTTCTCCTATCTCAGAAAAACAATCCTCCGGAGCCAGCTGCAAAATTTCTTCCCATTTTCCCAAGGATAAAAGGGGCATCCCCATACTTTTTCTTTTCTTGCTTCCTTCTAAAAAAGAGAAAAAAGCCTCCTGGAAGCTTGCTTCATCCATCCATGCAGGTATAGATGTAAAAGATAGCGAATGGGCATTCCACCGCACAGAGAGGCCTATTTGGGCAAAAAGAGCTTTTTTTTCTAAAGCTTGCGCCATCTGTTCTTTAGAAAGAGAAAAGGTATAGGAAAAGAGTAATGTTTGTAAGGGTAACGTTTTTTCTTTTTGCGTGAAAAATTTTTCTGTCACTCTATGGTAAAGAAGCGGTAGCGATACCAAAAACAATTTCTCCTCTTTTTCGGCAAATAGGAATCTATCTACCTTTTTTACTACTCTGTAAGAGGGAGTAAAAAAGGTGGGCTGCTCTAAAGGTAAAGAGGGAGAATAACTTGCTATCTTCTCTTTTGAACTCTCCTCTTCCCAAGGAAACTTTTGCATATAAGGTGTTGGTGTAAAAGAGATCCCTTGGGGTAACAACTTCTTTTTGAGCGCCTCTTCTATAAAGGAGGCAATAAAGAGAGTATCTTGAAAACGGATCTCCTTTTTTTGAGGATGGACATTGACGTCGACTGCATAAGAGGGAATAGTAAGAGAGAGTACAAAAAGAGGATGTTCTTCTTTATTCAAGGCGGTTCCATACATTTCTTTTATATGACGGGATAAAAAGGGAGAAAAGATCCATCTATTATTTATGAAAAGATATTGACCCAGCCGATTTTTTTTCCCTGATCCGGGGGGGCTGATAAAACCCTCTACTGCATATTTGTCTTGCTTATGGTCGATCCGGATCATCCTCTCAAAGGTCTCTTTTCCCAATACTTCTCGTATTCGGTTGGCCATCTTCTCCTTTTTATCGGCTGCTCTGGAAGGGTAAGCTGAAAAAAGCAGCTCTTTTCTCTGATACAAAAGGAATTGGATATCAGGATGAGAACAACTCAAAGCAGATAGAAGACGGATCATTTTCGTTACAGAGGAAGCAGGCGATTTCTGGAATCGCATTCTGGCGGGAAGATGAGAAAAGAGATGACGAAGAGATAAAGTAGTCCCTTTTACTCTTGCTCCTTCTCTTTCTTCTATGATCTTTCCATGTTTGACCACTAGCTCTATTCCACTGATCCCATCTACAGAAGATAAGATCTCCATCTGGGAGACAGCAGCCATAGAGGCTAGAGCCTCTCCTCTAAATCCCATGGTAGCAAGGGAAGAAAGATCTTCTTCCCTTTCCAACTTAGAAGTGGCATGTCTCAAAATAGCTTTTTTTGCATTTTCTCTGTCCATGCCTATTCCATTGTCTTCGACAGAAAGGAGAGTATATCCTCCCTCTTCGATACGTATGGTAATTTTATCTGCCTCAGCATCTAAGGAATTTTCTATCAGCTCTTTCAAAGCGCTGGTAGGATCTTCTACCACCTCTCCTGCAGCTATTAGATTGATCAGTTGATCAGATAGAACTTTTATCTCGGCCATCCACATTACTATAGCTTTGATCTATAGCTTTGAGCAAGGAAGAGAGCTCTTAAAGAAAAAGTTGTTCTTTTCCCTTAGGAAAAAAGAAAGTAAGATAGGAAAGTATGCGGTATTTGTTTCTTCTATTCTTTCCTTTCTCTCTATTTAGCTTCTATACAGGCAATCCTCTTTCCCCTTCGATGTTGCAACGTAGCCTTTTCGGAAGACCCAATGGATTGATCAGTATTGGAGTGGGATATTTGGCTGATTTTCTGACAGACCTTCCTCTGCAAGTGGAAGGAAAACCCGAGGAGATCAATTTTGAATATCCCAAAAATTTCTCCATGGAATCACAAATGAGTAGCGCCTCAATCCATCTGGTGCGAAGATTAGAAATTTATGGATATTTAGGCACTTCCGCAGAAAAGCTAGGCTTTTTCCCTTTCACAGGTGGGAAAATGGATCTGAAAAGCGGAACTAATTTCTCCTATGCTGTAGGAGGAAAAGCCATTTTGTTGGATTTTCACCGCGCTGTCCTCTCTTTGGACTATGCCTACTTTTGCATACCCTCTTCTTCTAAATTGAGAAAAAAATTAGAAGGGATCCATCTTCCTGATTTTATCACCCGTCCACTCGGAAGTCAAAAAATGCAATGGCGACAATGGCATATTGCCATGGGAACCTCTTTCCGCATTGGTCCTTTATCTCCTTATGTAGGAGGTAGATATTCTCATGCCAAATTGAAAATCCTTGTTTCTGATGCTCCCTCCCTCCGATTGAAAGGAGAAAACCATTGGGGACTTTTTGCAGGTCTCTCTCTTATGTTATCTCATAGTTTTTTTGTGACAGGCGAGCTAAGATGGTTTGATGAGACGGCATATTCTACATCTGCCGTGCTAGCTTTTTAGGGTATCTATGCATGAAGAGGCGAAAAGCATTGTCCAAAAACTCAATGAAGAGGGCTATTTAGCCTACTTCGCAGGGGGATGGGTCCGTGATTTTCTTTTAGGTGTTCCTTCCGACGATATTGATATTGCCACCAATGCCCTACCTGAAACTATCCAGACTATTTTTCCCAAAACGGTCCCAATCGGTCTTAGCTTTGGTATCATTCTTGTCATCATTGGTGATAAAAAATATGAGGTAGCTACCTTTCGTTCAGATTTCTCTTATAAAGATGGGAGAAGACCCAGCCGGATTGAATATACCAATCCGATGGAAGATGCCAAAAGAAGAGATTTTACCATCAACGGTATCTTCTTCGATCCCATGAAAGAAGAGCTCATCGATTATGTGGGAGGCAAAGAGGATCTGGAGAAAAAAATTATCCGAGCTATTGGCAATCCCCACCAGAGATTCCAAGAAGATAGACTACGTATGATGCGGGCAGTCCGCCTTTCTGCCAGACTCTCATTTACCATCGAGAAAGAGACAGAAAAAGCTATTTGTTCCCATGCAAAAGAACTGCTTCCTGCTGTTGCCATGGAGAGAATTTGGCAAGAATTTACCAAAATCACCGCCTACCCCAACAAGAAAAAGGCCTTTTCTCTTTTACACCGCTTTGGACTACTTTCTGTTATTTTTTCTCTACTGCAAGAAACTACAGAAGAGAGATTGGAAAAAAGAATCCGTTTTATCGATGACTATCCTTCTTCCACACCCACTGTTGCCTTTGTCTTTTCTCTTTTCCCTCCTCTTTCTTTAGAAGAGAAAGTGACTATCGCAGAAAGATGCAAACTCTCGAAAAAAGAGATCTCTTTTTTGATCTTCTGGCATCAGGCTGAAGATCTTCTTAGTAAACCTTTAGAAAGAGAAAATAGCGATTGGGTACCTTTTTACGCCTCTCCTTTTGCAGAGACTATTCTATTTATTCATGCAGCCCATCTTCCCACCGATCAACGAACCCTTTTTTTTACCGAGCATCAAAAAAGAGAAGAAAAACTCTCCTTTTTTATAGAGTCTTATAAAAACCGTCAGCCCATTTTGACGGCGCAAGATCTCATACAAGAAGGAATCACTCCTAGCCCTCTATTGGGAGATTTGTTACGAGAGGGAGAAAAAATAGCTGCCAATGCAGAGATCAAAGAGAAAGAAAAGCTCCTAGAACGGATAAAGCAAAGTAGCCTATGGCCGAAAGAGTAATTCAAAGTAGACAACATCCAACCGTAAAATATCTTGTAAAATTACGAGAGAAAAAAGCTTTCCGCTACGAAGAGAAAAAAGTAGTTGTCGTAGGCGACAAGATGATAGAAGAGCTTCTTACTACCCATAAACCGGAGATGCTTTTTTCTGCCGATAGAA
>CAYPKB010000023.1:0-11486 GCA_964411185.1 uncultured bacterium | reverse complement strand
GGGCTAATTTAAGACAATTGTCTAAATGGAATTTTCCATTTTCTTGCATCAATCTATCACTAATTCTTCTACCGTAATAGATGGCACGGAATCTTATACTCTCTTGCATATTCGATCTATCAAATAGCTCGCTATAGAAAAGAGCTTCTCTGACACCTAGTTCTTTTCCTATCTCATCCGCACAAAGAGGTTCCCAGTCAGAATATTGAAAATGGATCATATTAAATTTTTTTCTTACTCACTAAATATTCATCCTATTTCTTTTTTCTTTTTTCTCTATAATCTTATAGCAAAAATGCAGAGGAAAACGATGATTATTAAGCTGGGGCAAGAAGAAATAGAGCTCGATAACGGAGCTACCATTTATGACTTGGTGGAAAAAATAGGAAAAAACGCTCCCAACCAAGCGGTTGCATCATCTGTGAATGGCAAATTGATGGATTTTTCCCACACCTTATCTGATGGGGATGAGGTAGAATTATATGATTTTGAAGATCCTGTGGGAAAAGAGGTCTTCTGGCATAGTTCAGCTCACGTTTTAGCCCAAGCGATTCTAAGGCTATGGCCCTCTGCTAAACCAACCATCGGACCTCCCATTGAAAATGGATTTTATTATGATTTTGCCGATCTTACCATCTCGGAAGAAGATTTTCCCAAAATTGAAAAAGAGATAGAAAAAATTTTATCCGAGAATTTTATTCCCCAGCGATCTGAATTTGCATCCCGCGAAGAGGCTCTTACCGCCTTTTCTGATAATCCCTATAAATGCGAATTGATTCGTGAATTTCCTGAAGGACCTTTTTCTGGCTACACGCAAGGAGAATTTTTCGACCTTTGCCGAGGGCCTCACCTTCCCAAACTGAATAAAATCAAAGCTTTCAAGGTTTTGAAAACCTCTGGAGCCTATTGGAGAGGAGATGCAGAAAATGAGATGCTAACCAGAGTCTATGGTATCTCTTTTCCTGACCGGAAGAGTTTGAAGCAATACCTGCAACATTTGGAAGAGGCAAAAAAAAGAGACCATAAATTATTAGGTTCACAATTAGATCTTTTCTCTATCAAAGAAGAGGCGCCTGGAATGCCCTTTATACATCCGAGAGGAATGATCATTTGGGATGCATTGGTACAATTTCTAAAAGAGTGTCTCAAAGAGGCAAATTATCAGGAGATCAAAACTCCCACTATGATGACTAAAGAACTCTGGGTACGATCAGGCCATTGGGATCATTACAGAGAAAATATGTATCTTTCCGAGGTTGAAAAAAGAGAATTTGCTATTAAGCCGATGAACTGCCCGGGTTGCATGTTATATTACAAAAACAATCTCTTTAGCTATAGACAACTTCCTCTTCGCATTGCAGAAATTGGTCATGTACATAGATTTGAGCCTTCCGGTGCATTGAACGGTCTTTTTCGGGTGCGCAGTTTTCACCAAGATGATGCCCATCTCTTTTTGAAACCGGAGGATATCCGAACAGAAATCCTAAGCTTATTGCAGCTTGCAGATAAGATTTATATGACTTTAGGTCTTTCTTATAAATTAGAGTTATCTACTCGTCCCGAAAAGTCCATTGGAACAGATCAAGAATGGGAACAGGCTACCTCTGGATTACAAAAAGCCTTAGAAGATTATGGTCACAGCTATCGAATCAATGAAGGAGATGGTGCTTTTTATGGACCTAAAATTGATATCCACATCAGAGATGCTATAGGCAGATATTGGCAATGTGGAACCATTCAACTTGATATGTCCTTACCGGAAAAATTTGAGTTGGAATATGTAGATAGCGATGGAAAATATAAAAGACCCGTCATGCTCCACAGAGCCTTATTTGGTTCCATAGAAAGATTCTTTGGTATTCTTATAGAACATTTTGCAGGAAAATTTCCCTTTTGGCTCTCCCCCTATCCAATCGCTATACTTCCTATTGCAGATAGGCATATTCCTTATGCAGAAAACTTGCAAAATCTCTTAAAAGAGGAAGAGTTCCAAAGTAATATTGATGATAGCCAAGAGTCGTTGAGCAAAAAGGTAAGAAAAGCTCAAATGAATAAAACCAACTACATTATTACGGTCGGAGATAAGGAGATGGAAAACCAAACTCTTTCATTACGAACAAGGGATAATGTAGTCCACGGCGAACTTTCTCTTTCTTCATTTATCGAAATGATCCAAAGAGAAAAAAAAGAAAGAGCTTTAATGTCACCATATAGTGCGGTAGAATCAAATCGATGAAGGTTCTTACGGTAGGAAGTTTTAAGGGAGGAACAGCCAAAACCTCGACCTCTCTTCATGTAGCTTCAGCTCTTTCCAAATATCATAAGAAAAAAGTCCTCCTCATAGATTTTGATGCGCAAGCTAACTTAACTACTGGATTTGGCTTTGATCCAGACGAGCAAGATAGCCTAGCCCCTGTCTTACAGGGGGATAAAAAAATAGAAGATGTCATTCTATCTACTTGCGTGGACGGCTTAGATTTAATCCCGGCAGATACATGGCTGGAGAGAATTGAAGTAACAGGTTCTCTGGCTGCAGATAGATATTCGCATGAAAGATTGAAACTACTGCTAAAACCTCTTATTTATGATTACGTTCTAATCGATACTCCCCCATCCCTTTGCTGGTTGACCGAGTCTGCCTTGATTGCTTCTGAATTTGCCCTCATCTGCGTCACTCCAGAATTTTACAGTGTAAAGGGATTACAACGGTTATCCATATTCATGGAAAATATAAGCAAAAGACATCCCTTGCAAGTGGTGGGAGTCTCTTTATCTTTTTGGAATCCTAGAGGAAAAAACAACCAGCCTTTTTTAGAAGTCATTGAAAACACCTTTCCTGGAAAATTACTTTCTTCTAAAGTGAGGAGAGATATCCGAATTTCAGAAGCTTCTATTTTTGGGAAACCGGTCTTTGACACCTCTCCGAAAGCAAGAGCCTCTGAAGATTATATCGCCTTAACAGAAGAATTAGTCAAAAGAATGTAAATTAGCTTTACATAAAGGGGAGAAAATCGATGGGAAAATTCCAATCACTTCTGAATTTACGCCTTAAGCAAAAACCAGTCGAAAAGAACAAATTAACCACCTTGGCAGAAAGAAGCAATAACGGAAATCTCTCCGGATTTTCTGGTGTCTTTCGTGTCAATTCCCTAAAAGATGAAGATGTACAAAAAATCGAAAACATTCTAGAGGAATTCAAAGAAGCCGAAGATCAAAATATCTCTCAAGATCTCTCCCAATTGACAACTTTGACAGCAGAAGTACGAGCTATCACTAACCAAGCTGTCATCCTACATGGAGAGAGAATCAAAAAGGCTCAAACTATTCTAACGCAATATAGAGATGGAGCTTTCACTGCATGGCTCATGGCAGCCTATGGAAATAGGCAAACACCTTACAATTTCTTACAATATTATGAGTTTTACATGTCTATGCCGGTGGATCTTCACCCGAAGATTGATGAAATGCCCAGGCAAGCTGTCTACTCTTTAGCTAGTAGATCCGGAGAGCAAGAACAAAAAGAAGAAATTGTGGAAAACCACTTCTATGAACCCAAAGCCCAACTGTTACAAATTATCCGAAAAACCTTTCCACTCCCTGAAAAGGACAAAAGAAAGATCAATTATCCTAAACAGATAGTCTCTTCCCTAAAAAAACTCAAAATGATTGTTGCAGAAGAAACATTCTCACCTACAAGATCGCAAAGAGAAGAGATGATAAAACAGATCAAAGAGTTACTTTTCCTTATGGAAGATCTTTAAAAGTAAGGAATTCTTCTTCCTCTTTTTCCAGCAGCTGTAAAAGGATTCTTTCTGCAAAAAGGGAAAAAGAGGCTATTTCTTCTCGCAGAGAAGATCCAAACACCTCTTTTTGTAATGTGACTCTATTTTCATCGTAGATAAGAGAAAATGGATCTGGTAAAACACTATTTCGTATCACCATTTTCATTTTTTCCGATAAATAGTGATCTCTCCATAAGCAGGTAGATAAATAGAGAGTTCCATTGGATGGAGTGCATTCTATTTTTTTTTCCGCGCGAAACCTCTTACAGATAGCCCTTTTTCTCAATTCTAAGAGCCACTGAGAATAGATGGAAAATCTAGACATATTTACCTACTTAAGCAGTTTTTCTTGCCGCAGAAGCTCCATAATTTGATCTACCGTGGGAGTTAAGGGATAGTCAAGACCAAATAGTTTTTTGTTGATTTTGATAGCCTCTTTTTTTGAGAGCATATCAGATAGGAATTCTGCGAATTCTGTCACAGTAGGTGTGGGAACAGAGTTATGTAAAAAAGCAATAGCATCTTTTTCTCCTCTGTGCTCTTCGTTGCTACCATAGGCAAATTGAAAATGTAGCATAGGATGGGTATGTAGAAATTTACTTAAACAATGCTGCTGCAAAACCGTAGCGTCCATGCCTTTGGGAACGGGCATTTTATCTAACACATTCATTATATCTTTATATAACCGATGAAATTGCATGTAAAAACTAAAGATATCTCTAGTAGAGAAAAGATCAGGACTGGAGCCAACTACTATAGTGTAAGCACTTATTTCTAAAGTGAGTCCATTAACTAGATGAATATAGGGTTTTTGACTTTGAAACGAAGAGATATAATCTTTGAGGTAGTTATAAAAAAGAAGAACAGACTCTTCTGAAAAATCTTTTGTCATTGCGTTGTAGCTAATGAGTATTAGATTTGACAGTATGCGGCGTTCCTTTTCAGGAAGATTTTTTGTTTCTTTAGCATCTACAATACCAAAAAGCTCTGCGCAATAGGTAAGAAAAAGAGTATCTAATGCATCTTTTGCATCCAATTGATCCAGCTCTAATCTCTCATTAATGAAAGCAGTAGTTGTTGCTATGAGCTGCTTTCGGTCGTAAAGGGAGTCTGGAAAGGTAGGTTGAAAAGGAAAATCGATCTGGAGATTTTTTTTCTCTAAAGAGAGTTTGAATTTGTCTAAAACAGCATTGATCTTAGCTTGAAGAGCGGAAAAAAGAGGAAGCTTCATGGAAACTTTCCAATTTCCATAAGGATTGCTTTTGATTTCACGGAGGTCGCTGATCAAAGAGGTTCTGCTTTGAGAGATTCCCAGGTAACGTAAAATTCTGTAGATAAAACGCCAAAAGCAAGAAGGTTTTTCAGATACTTCTGGGACAGATACAACAACTGTTTTTCCCCCTTCCAATTGAAGCGTTCCTTTATGAGAAGAAACCCACTCTTTGGATTGGTCCAATTGAGATAGTTTGGTTAATTTCTCTATATATTCTGAACAAGAAATGGTTTTCATACTCTCCTCATATTTTACTTAGAATGGTTTTTAGGTTTGATGATACGAAACTCCTCAAAGAGCTCCAAAATCTCCTTACTAGTGGGCGGCTCCTCTTTGCCAAAGAGAACACGAGAAAGTTCTTTTTGCTCTCGGAAGAATGTGAGAATATCTTTGATGTATCTAGAAAGGGTTGACTTTTTTGCTATTTCATTTTGGATTGCAATTTCTAATTCTGTTACAGGGCCTGTAACCTCCTCGGGAGCATCTAGTCTAGAAAGGTAACTGGAAGGATATTTGGTGATGAATAATTTGTAATATAGATCTTTCTCTTTTGCTTTATTCTTTGTAGATGAAATTTTTTCCACTTGGACTTCTACTGATTCCCTTAAGATATTTTTATTGGTTTCCTGCATCAAAAATTGGAGAATCCCCTTTTTGGAAATACCTCCAGCAACGCCCTCTCTGATCACGATGGATCTATGTACCATACTCTCTAGATCAATTGCCTCAAAGATGCCATAGTTTCGTATAATTCTATGGAATAAGGTTACAAAAGCAGGAAACTCTTGTACCAATTGAGGAGAGTCACAAGGGTGTGCATGAAAAAAGGCGAAAATATACTCTCTTAGCCGCTTCTTTAAAAAGCCTTCAATGCTGGGAGAGATAGACCGATTCTCTATGAGGAGTTGATGAAGATTGAGAAAGAAATTTCCGTAGGCAGCCTCTTTTTTGGACAGTTTGGAAGAAAAATCCTGAAAGCAATCTAATATTTGCCTCTGTGGTGCTTTCTTCCCTCTCTTTTTTTTCCTCTGAACAGGGAAGTTGTAATATCTATCTAAAAAGGTTTTAGCCTCTTTTTGGTTTACAAAAGAGCTACTTACAAACGGAAAAATTTGAAAGACAACATCCTTATGAGTAAAGCTTCTATCAGAGAATTCTTTATCTTCTTTTGGAGAGACGCTTTTTTGCTCAAGATGAGAGAGTTTTTTTGGTTTTGGAAGAGTAGAGGTAGACTCTTCTACTGTGGTGGCGGATTGAGGCTTTTCCTCCTCTACGGTAGTGCTTTCATTGGGTTTAGGTTCTAAAGGAAATCTCTTAAAAGGGAGCCTACTCAGTTTGAAGAATAAGATTAGTATTTTGTGGAGAATTCTAGCTTTGGTTGGATCTTCGATCTTGATCTTTCTACTTTCAGCCTTCATTATCTCATTGTTCAAGGAGATCAAGTCATCTTTGAGGCCACTTTCTTTTTGTCTTCTGCAGCAAGAAAAAATCATCCGGAAAATATAACCTATCAACCGAACAATCCTGGAAGGCTTAGAGATGGTTTTTGGAATATGAACAGTTACCCTCTTTCCAGTGGGAAGTGTAAGCATACCCTTTTCAAATTGAACCCAATTTTTCCCACAATCGAATTGAGAAAAAGATTGTAGTGCGTTCGTATAGTCATCTATCGAAATTTCTTTGATATTCATGACAAAAATTATACACTTTTATCAATTAAAATTGAACTAAATATAAAGTAATAATAAAAAATTATCTTTTCTTTTTAAGAAAAACTTCCATGTCTGGAAATAAAAGAGAACTATCTTCACTGGATAGTTGAAATTGATATCTAAATTTTTGATGAGAAAGATTTTTTTTATCTGCAATATCATAAGAAAAAGTTTTTTGAGGAAAGGAAGAGACCATCAGATCAAAACTCTCTTTTAAATCCTTTTCTGAATATTTTGTATCCAATACAAAAGAGAGATGAGAGAGATCGTATATGGTGCAGGCTATACTATTTTTTTCAGGAAAAGGAAAAATTTCTTCTACTAGCCCATTACAAGGTGCCCTCACCTTAAGTAGCTCTAATTCTTGATCTGCCATTTCTAAAGAGCTCTCAATGAGATCCTTTTCTGCTCGAGCTAGATCTAACAAAGCTTGTGCATGCTCTAAGTTTTTCAAGGCAAAATCTACCTCTTCACTACTCTTCTTCCCTAAGGACCAATCCTTTTTTGCCAAAATGTAGAGGGTGCTCAATTGATCGAGTTCAACGGAGTGCAGCTTTTCTCTCTTTTTGGCTACTAGAAGCTCTTTTTCCAGTCTCCTCTTTTTCTGGAGCAAGGGGAAGCTGTCCATTTCAAAAAGGAGATCCCCTTTACGGACTCTATCACCCTTTTTCACATTCCATCTGGCTATCCTCTCTTCTTTAGGGAGGGTGATCGCTCGTTTTTCTGCTCTTAGCGTAGATCGGAAATCCTCATTTCCCCTAAAAAAGAAGAGAGTAACTAAACAAAGAGAGAAAAAAGCTATGACGAGTAAAAAATATTTAGAAAAGAGAATACGCATCGATCCATTGCCTACTTTCGAGCTGATGATAGATCTCTTCCAGTTTTTTGGACAGGCAAATCATGGAGACAAAAGGGTGCAATTCCTCCTCTAAATAGATGGAAAAGCAATCTGCTGAGGCAAGAGAAAAATGGTTCTGCAAAGAACGAGCGAGTGATTCCATACCTTGCAAGGTAAAAAATGGGATCTTTTTTTGCCTATCTATTTCTTTAAACGGAAATAAAAAATCCCTGCAAGCAGACTAAATAGAGCTGCCGATAAAAAGGGTAAAAGAAACGAGATTTGCGTGAAAAATCCGACTAGTGGGGATGTGGCCATAGCAAGAGATTGCATAGATTGGCTAATTCCCAATACCTTCCCTTGCATCGAATTCCCTGCTTTAGCAGAAATTAGCTGGGTACAGATAGGCCAAGCGATACCTGCGCAAACTACACAAAGGCCTAACAAAATAAGAAGTCCCACAACGCTTTTGGGCAGAATCAAGCTAGCAGAAAAAAGGGTAAAAAGAAGAATAGCTGCTTCCAAAATCTTTGTCCCCTTGATCCACCGAAGCAGATACTTATTTATGATACCCGAACCTATGGCCCAGCATATCCCCATAAAAGCTGCCATGTCACCGATATCTGAGTTAGTAAATCCAAAATTTTTCACTACCAAGACAGGGGTAAATTGAAAAAGGACATTCCAAGAAAATAGAAAAAAGAAATAGATCAAATAGATTGTAGTCAATCGTTTGATCTCGAATACCTTTTTGATATTATTGATAGACTCCAAAGGAAGAAACTTAGTATGGGGATCAGGCTTTTTCGTCTCTTGGAATAAAAAAAGCACAAAAAGAAAGTTGGCGATCATCAAGACTCCACCTATGTAAAAAGGAAAGGCTGGAGTAAATAGTGGATATTCTGTGGGATCGGAACATTTTCCCCCTAAAAAAGCACCTATTATGAAAGAAAAACCCGCAATGACGGCCAGATATCCAAAATGTTTTGTCCTACGATCTTCTTCTTTCGCCAAATCTGCAATCGAAGCCAAACAGATGGATAGATTGCCAGAAAAAAAGCCCGTAATCAGACGAGAAAAGAATAAAAGGACCAACCATCCCTTTTGCATGCTCAAGGCAGAAAGGAACAACCCTATCACCGAGAAAAAAATCGTGTAGGCAAGAGCCTTTTTTCTTCCTTCTTTATCAGCATACTCTCCAATAAGAGGAGCCCCGAAAAATTGCGCTAAGGGAAAAATAGCCAAAAAAATGCTGAGCCAGGCCGTTCTGGTAGCTATGGATATATCAGAGGAAAATATTCGATTGTTAGGGTCAAGAAAATAGGGGGCAAAAATAGGAAAAACAATCGACCAAGATAGATTATCAACAAAAAATGTAAAAAAAATAGAACTCAAAGATCTGCGTCTTTGCTTTTTTGTCAGCTCCATTTCATCATGCTACGGTTTTTTGTAAAATGAGGAAAGATAGATTAGATCAAGTTCCAATCAACCGGCTCTTTTCCAACCTCTATAAGGAAGGCATTCACCTTTGAAAAATGTCTACATCCCAGAAAACCGTTATGAGCAGAATAAGGAGATGGATGCGCTGCTTTCAACAACAAATGGGGTCTATCTTTTGATAGGATCTGTTCACATTTCTCTTGCGCTGATTTCCCCCATAGTAAAAATGCGATAGGATCTTCCCTATCTGCAAGCTTTTGAATAGCTGCATCTGTAAATCTCTCCCAACCTTTTCCATAATGTGACTTTGGATCATTCTTTCTAACAGTCAAAGTAGCATTCAAAAGCAAAACACCTTCCTCTGCCCATTTTGTTAAATTACCATGATCAGGGGTTGTAAGGTGTAGATCGGTTTCAAGCTCTTTATAGATATTCTTTAAAGAAGGAGGTGGTCTTACACCTTCTTTAACACTAAAGGAAAGCCCCATAGCTTGTCCTGGATTATGGTAGGGATCTTGACCCATAATGACTACTTTTACTTTGGAAAAAGGTGTCAGGCAAAATGATTGGAAAATTTCATCTTTAGGAGGAAATATTGTCTCATTTTTCTCATACTCAGACTGTAAAAAATTTTGTAACTCCTTCATATAAGGTTTGGAAAACTCTTCCTGAAGAGCTTCATACCAACCTTTTTCCATTAGAAGTTCTTTCCCCATCAAAGAAAACCCTGTTTTTCGTAGTTTTTTCATTTCTTCCCATAGAGAGTATCCCAAAAGAAGATTAAAAAAAAGGACCTGAATTGACAGGAAAAAAGAAATCTTTCTAGAATATCTCCTCTTTCAAGGAGATGAAAATGGACGATCTAACAGAGAATAATGTAATCAGATTTAAAAACATTTCTCAAAAAAAAGATGGTCTATTTGCCAATTTTTCTTTGAAAACCATTCGAAATGGCGTAATCGTCAATGCCTCGATTTCCGTGGATATCTCTTACTTGGAATTACATGCGGGTGACCCTATTGAAAAAATTGCAAGTGAATCGGCACAACATGCCTTAAAACAACTACAAAAAGGAGACTTTACCTTAGAGTCTCTAGATCCAAGTACAACTTCTCTGGGTGTAGCGCAGCTTGGCTAGCGCACTTGCATGGGGTGCAAGAGGTCGGAGGTTCGAATCCTCTCACCCAGATTTTTTTACTTTGCAACACTCACTTTTTGGTTTTATCAATGTTGCCGTAAAACTTCGTCCTTCAGGGCGGAGATATAAGGCACTTGTTTGTAAATTTCTTACGAATGTTAACATATTCTGGTCTTTAGAAAGGTACCGTTGGGAAAACGGAAATTAACGTCTGTGGAGAGAATCGGGGACATGAGTTGGTTCAAAGCCGTAAAAGTCCCCACAGTGGGATGATTACGGCGAAAACAAAGCCATTTCCTCTGGGCAGTCTCAGTGAAACAGAAACCTGCTGGAAAGTGCAAGCAAGTACAGCCCTTATAAGTCATCAGGAATCTCCTTCGTTTACTTAGGAGAGGATGTCAAATCTAGCAACCGCGGACAATTGTGGAAAACCTTGTTGAAGAGTCGTCAGTAATTTGTTCAAAACGGTTTTTGTGAACAAAAATCGATCTATACACAAGTTACCAACAGGGTTATCAACAGAGAGTTTTCATTGAGAAAGAGGGGGGGTTATCGACAAATCCACACCCTAAGAAGAAGAAAAGAGAATAAATAAATATATCTTCTGGAAAAACGAAACGATCTTTTAGACTAAGAGTTTTCAATGATTTCCTGTTATGTCCATGAGTATAGATTGTGATCTTTTTTTTGCTTGGAAAGATAGTGAACATAGAGAGCTCTTCTCTGAAAAAGATGTTTGGGAACCTCTTATCTACCTGAAATCCTATATGGATGGGTGGAATTTTTCTACCTCTCATCCTATCCCTCCTCAAGTTTTTGTAGAAAATAGTGAAATGATTCATGTAGGAAGGAATGTGCGGATTGAACCAGGTGCTTATCTCAAAGGTCCTCTGATTATTGGTGACAATGCAACCATTCGAAGTGGAGCTTATGTCAGAGAGTATTCTCTAATAGGCCAAAATAGCGTTATAGGGCACGGTAGTGAAATAAAACACTCTATCTTGATGAATGGGTCTGCTGCAGCCCATTTTGCTTATGTAGGCGATTCTATTGTGGGAAATGAAGTGAATTTAGGAGCTGGTGTAAAATGTGCCAATTTGCGTTTAGATAGGTCTACTATCGTTCTCTCTTTGGAAGGAGAAAAGATAGATACCGGTCTGATCAAGCTGGGAGCTATCATTGGAGATGGTGTACAGATTGGTTGTAATGCTGTCTTGAATCCAGGTACTATTTTGGCAAAAAAAGTTGTGATACCACCGTTACGAAAGGTATCCGGATATCATGCTTTGAAGCGGGGCTCTCT
>CAYPKB010000022.1:6871-11602 GCA_964411185.1 uncultured bacterium | reverse complement strand
CTTCCCAGACGATCTTGCAATAGAACAGTAGTAGAGGATTCTGAATAGGGATGCATGGATATATCTAAAAAACCTGTCTCTTCTTGTAGATGTTTTTCTGCCAAAGAGATGCTATTTAACAAAAAGCGAAGCCTATCCACCCTTTTCTCTATACTTTTCTCTAAACGATGGGAAAACCAAGGAAGCCTTTCCCAAAAATGGGGCAGAAATTTTTGGAAACGAAGAAACTTGATTACATATTGCCCATCTTCACTTGCAAAGGCAAAAGCATGATTTCCTCTTCCTATATAGATAAAATGCTCTCTGGGAATAGATAGAGGTTCTTTTTCCTTAGCTGGAAAGAAACGCATCAACTCTTCCGGATAGTGGGTCACTATTTTCGATGTGTGAAAATAGCCGGTAAGATCATGCATAGTTTTATGAGTCAAAAGAGGAATCAATAAAATCCATAAAAATAGATAGAAACGATAAAGCAAACGAGGAAAAGACATATTCTACTCAATGAAAAAAACCATACAATCAAATCAAATAGAATGCTAGTTCTCCTTCTTCCTCATATCTAAAGAAGAAGAGTGCTTTCAAAAGCAAAGGAAGAGGTTGGCAAAAAATCTCAAGTGGCCTATTTCAAAAATATGAGCCCATTACCCGAACCTTCGGAAGAAAAACCTTTTATTCCTGATAGTTGGCCTATAGAAATGGCCAAGATACTCAGACGATTCGATGACAAACTATTGACCTGGAAAGAACATCCAAACCAAGAAGAGTATCTACAAGCTATCGAGGAGGAAACTCAATCCATAGAACAATTTCTAAAAGAACATGAAAAAGAGATTCTGCAAAAAGGTAAAAAGAACGGTAAGAAAAAAGAGAGCGAAGAACTACTTGCTACTGCTTATAAGATGATCTCTCAACTCAACAGAGAGATAGAAGGTACTTCTTTAGATATTTTGAAAGTGGCTCTGAGAAAACTGCTTCATATTATTCAGTCCAAAGGAGGCTAAATGTCGATACCCCCTATTTCTTCTAACCCTCTATCTCAAGGGCCTTCTGAAAATTGGATCGAACAGCTGCAAAATCTTTTAGATGAATATCGAAAAGATATGAATGACTACACCAAGGATCCCTGTGCAAAAAATCTGGATCTCTTGTCAAAAAATCTAAAACAGATAGAACAGTTCATACAATATCACCGTAATGATATCGAAAATGAGGCAAGACAAAAAGGATGGCCTTCTTCCGGTCCTGATTCCGTTGATACCTACATCGAAGGAACTTTGCGTGCCATTCAAGGTTTTGAACAAGAGAAAAAAACAAGCTCTTTAGACTTACTCAATGAAGAGTTCACCCAAGTCAACTGGTTTATGCATCATACTCCTGGTGATAAAAAATAACCTTTGCATCGAATCTCCCCACTCTTTATTTTTCCTTTAATAACCTTTTACATTTTTTTTGAATAAGGAGTAGAAAAATGCATATAGATAATCATCTGCAACCAACAGAAAATAATGGTCCTCTTTTTGCCAAATCCTCTGATGAAAAAAGCATCAGGCCCACTTTTGTATTGGTAGGAGGAATTGCATTAGCTGCTTATCAAGTTATTTCTTCTCTATCGAAATACCTCTCTACCCCAATGGAAGGAGCCTCCTATCAATATGAGCTACTTGGACCGGATAATGCTACTAGCTGGATAGATAATCTCCCTTTGTAATTATAAATTTTTTAATTAAAGATATAAATTTTTAATAAAATTGATTCATTTGATTCATTTAATGTAAAATATTGATCGAATGAATCAATTTTATTAATAAATGAAAAAAAGAACTCTTTTCTCAATCCAACATCTCTCTTTTTCCTACCCTACAGAACAGAGACCTGCTCTTTCAAAAATTTCGTTGGATATTGAGGAAAATCAACTCATTACACTCTCTGGCCCTTCCGGATCAGGAAAAACAACCCTTTTACAATTACTAGGACTCATTGAACCCATTCAAGAAGGAGAGATCCTCTACTTTGATGAGTAGATGAGTACCATGCCAACCAAAAGAAAAAACTCCTTACGGAAAAAAGAGATCGGATTCATTTTTCAACAGTTTCATCTCATGCCGATCTTCACGGTGGAAGAAAATGTACTCTATTTTCTACGCAGGCAAAAAATACCAAAAGAAGAGGCAAAAAAAAGAGCCAAAGCATCTCTATTAGCTGTGGGGTTGTGGGAATACCGGAATAAAAGACCCTCTCAGCTCAGCGGAGGGCAAAAACAACGGGTGGCTATTGCAAGAGCTCTTGCAAAAGCTCCTAAAGTGATTCTTGCTGACGAGCCTACAGCCAGCCTCGATCAAAGTAATGGCAAGGAGATCATGCGTATTTTTTCCGATTTGGCAGCCAATCAAGGTGTAACTATTCTAATATCTACCCATGATTCCATGGTGCAATCTTATGCTACAAGAAAAGTAGAATTGATAGATGGGAAGATAGCGCTATGATCTTTACCTTTGCTTTTAAAAACCTCTTTCGAAATATCCGCAGGACCGTAGCTATTGTATTGACTGTAGCTATGGGAGCAGGCGCCCTTTTTTCTTTCCAAGGCTTTATCAAAGGAGTGCTCAACGACTATAAAGAGAGTACCATTCATTCTAGTAGTGGTAATGGTCAGATCACCATCAAGGGCTACAGGGAAAAAACTTGGGAAGAGCCTCACAAAGAGTGGATTGGTGAGTATGAAGATCTGGCTGATTTCATTTATGAGCAGCCCGGTGTAACCTATATATTCCCCCGAGTCCCCATTGGTGGAATGTTAATGCATAAGAAAAAATCCATTCCAGGCAGCGGTATTGGGATTATAGGAGAAGAAGAAGCTAAATTTTTCAATAAATTATCTATCATCGAAGGGAGCCAGCTAACCCACCAAGAAAATGGGATCTTATTAGGGAAAAGCTTGGCTGAATCTTTATATGCAAAGGTAGGAGAGAGTGTTAAACTCTACACAAAAGATATTCATGGCTCTATCAGAAAAGAGACCTTCCAGGTAACGGGCATTTTCCAGACAGGTTCTGCAGAGTTCGACAAACGGATCTTTTATATCCAACTTCCTGCAGCACAAAAACTTCTTCGCACCGATAGCGTAGAGACTATCGCTGTGGGATTGAAAGATCACTCTTATTGGAAACCTTTAGCCAAAACTATAGAAGATACATTCCCAGCTTTGGAAGCTGATTCTTTTGCAGAACTCAATAAAATCCACTACCAACATGCGGTAGATTGGCTCAAAGCACAATTCCGTATTGTGGAGATTATCATTTTAACCATTGTTCTTCTTGGAATTTTCAATACAGTCTCTACTTCTATATTAGAGAGAAGGCAAGAACTGGGAAATCTTAGAGCCAATGGAGAGTCTTGCTGGGATATCATCCGAGTTATTCTCTTAGAAGGATTTTTCCTAGGACTCGGAGGATCCATTCTAGGGATTGTACTGGCTTATTCTTTAGCTAAAGGGCTTTTGCATCACAAGGTCTTACTCCCTCCGGGACCAGGCTTTACCAAAAGAACCTTTCTATCTTTTTCTTTCACAGAAGGAATGGCCTTTCAAACTATCTTCTTTAATCTACTCTCCGCTTTGCTAGCTTCACTTTTAGCAGGTTTAAAAGTGATTAAAATGACCATAGCAAAATCTCTGAGAAGTTAACTCCTCTCTCAGATAGATTTTTTCCTGCTTATCACAAAAAACATTTTGGAAAATCCCAAGATATAGAAAAATATCCCCGAAATTTTTCATTTAGCTGTTTTCTATTTTTGATCACAGCTACAACAAATTGAGAAAAAAATGAGCGCCATTTCTGACAAAACAAATCCTCTTACCTCATTTTGTACGATAGAATCCTTTTTACAAGCTCTGCCCTCAAAAAAAGCAGAAATAGATAGCCTTTTTCAAGATGAAAAAGTAGAAAAGGTTCGTGAGCATGTGGCGAAAGAGCTCTACAAAAATCTACAAGAAAATCAATCGACACATGACTTTGTTTTTCAGCTTCTTCCTCAAAAAGGTCCCCAGGCAGACCTCTCTGAAAAAGCGGAACTCTGTTTTACAAATTTTCTTCCTTATATTACCTCTCTTCCCAATGAACTCACCTTTACAAGCCGATTGATTAGCGGAATCTCCATTCATAAAGATTCTTATACCAAAGTAGTAGAACAGGCACAGTTTGTAGCTGATCTTCTTATGGAAAGAGTGCTAACTCACCTGGATAAAGAATATACCCCATCGGAAAGGGCTTTTTCTTTGGCTCTCATTACCGCAAAAGTATCAACAGAGAAAAAGCTGGCCATGGTGGATATTGCAGCCCGGCGTGGCCTTTTGGATGGTATCAAACTATTGATTCCCCGAAGAGAAGAACCCATCCAATTATTTCGTGCTGCCCTTTCGAAAGCTTTTTCCAAGGGCACTCATGAAATTCGTCTCTATCTACGTTCTTTTAACCCTCTTATCCGTTTTCAAGGGATAAGACCCTATTTTTACGGGGCCTCCCATTTATGTAAGAGTTCGATGCTAGTGACAGAAAAAAGAGAAGGGGTGCGCCAAGAGGTATCTCGGCGGCTCTACCAAAAATTATGCAACGATCCCCCCTCTCATCGCATAGTATCTTCTACACTCTCTATCCAGTCCACTCCATCGGTAAACCAGGAATCTTCTTCAGAAGATTCTATAGATCTAAGATCCTGTGCATATAGAAGAGGATC
>CAYPKB010000022.1:0-6861 GCA_964411185.1 uncultured bacterium | reverse complement strand
TTGGGGATTTTTTCCCATTATGACCTTTCTGGCAAGAGATGATGCGCCTCTTGATTCTTATAGCGATGCAATAGACCATCTGCAAAACATCAATTACGATAAGCTAATAAAGCTTTTACCCTCCTTACAAAAAAACTCTCCAGAACATAGGGCTTTTGCTATTCATCTCATTGCATCACAAATGGCTGATGATCTGACCTATACCTTTTTATCTTTTAGTGTAGAGCATGGCTTATTAGATTTCGTACAAGCTCTATTTCCAAGAAGAAGGATACTTCTATCTCATTTCACTTTTGCTAGAGAGAGTGCATCTTTTGGGAAACATCAAGAAATCCTCTCCTATTTGGATCGATTTAATCCTCTTACCACCCACCAAGGGATAGCCCCTTTTCTAGCGGCTCTATCCAAACAATCTTCCCCTCTGCAAAGAATCAAAAAAGGGAAAGTCCAAGTCATATATAAACAGGTAGCAAACGATCTCTATATCGACTTTCAAAAACATGGGGATCCTCAGATTGCTTCAATATTTTCATCCAGTGACACTGATCTTAACAGACCTTCTTCTGTGAAAGAGATCCAAGTTACCCAAGAGGAATATCTAGAGGCTTTTTTGCCTATTATACTCTCTCTGCCTGATCTTTTTTACTCTAGGATATTACCCCCTTGGATTGGAGGATCGGATGAAGAGAGAGTTACTTCCTTCTACCATCTTATGGTTCGAGCTCTTAGGCAATTTGATTGCGTAGAAATCGGAACTCTAGTCGAAAAGTTATCAGACGGTTTTGAGGAATCGGAAAGAAAATATGCCATTAAGCTGCTTCTGCTGTTAGCAAAGAATCAAATTGACAACTTACTACATTCTTCTTGTAAACATGGTTTGTTGGACCTGGTTGAAGAGATCTACTCTCATAGCAATCCTTCTGTTGATAGCCTCTCTCTTTCCTATGCATGGAAAAAGAAACATTTTTCTATCATTTCCTATCTGATCACCCATCAAACTAAAAAGCTTTTGGATTCTCATCTCTCTTATCTCTTGCAAAAGGCAACAGAAGAGAGTCAACCTCAAATCCTTAAATTACTACTCCAACATGGTGCCATCAAGGATAAGATGCTACATGATCCCATAGAGGAGTCTGCTTTATATGGCAGGTTGGATTTGTTACAAGATTTGATAGCAGCTTATAAAAATACGGAGAGTAAAGAGTTTCATAGAGTGATCGATAGAGCCTTTACCCATGCTTTTACCAACGACCAAATTCCTACTATGATATTTTTACTACAAAATTTCAGTAGATCCATCCATTCAGAAACAGCGAGATGTTTCTCATGGGCGGTGACCAAGGTAAAGGAAGAACAAAAACCTGGCTCGGAAACAGAAAAACTGGCTCTTACGCTTCTTGATAAGATGGGAGGAAAAATTCCTCTTAAGTTACTACGAAAAATAGATAGAACAACCAAAGCTATCAAAATGAAAATAGAAGAAATTCTCTCCAATAATTCTTAGAAAAAGGTTTGCATTATGTCTCATACAACATCTTCTATCTTAGGAAAAAGAACTCATCCTCTTGCAGAATATCTACCTCATCTCAGAGTTTGTACCCTTTCCTCCCATCTTTATTCCACATTGGAATCTTATGCTCGCAAAGAGCAAATCTCTCCTGCTCTGCTGGATCTCCTTTTTGAAAATAGTAATGGAGAAAAACTGGAAAAGAGGTTGAAGAGATATTTTCCACATCTAGAAGATGTGAATGAAGATGACCTCTTAGCAGAATATAGGAAATCGATTGAAAACTTGGACAAACTCTTTCGAATTTCCGTAAAAAATATTTTGTCTCTTGTTCCCGAGCTTAAAAATAGAGATTGCAACAGTACGGACGATATAAAGAGAATCGATGACTGGTTTGCTTTAGCTGCAAGAAGGGAAAAATTTATCATCCGTTCCTTTTGTAGTGATTCACTGATTGATCTATTTCAAGATCTTTTTCCTTCTGCTCAGCTCCTAGATGAAGGGAGCATTACCGTTCTCTCTTTTCCCTCAACAAACGAGCTCTTTTCCGATCTACAAAAAAATAGAGAAGTACAAGCTATTGTGAGAAAAAAAATCTTGGCTCCGCGCGTAGAAACTCTCTCTCTTCGACGACTCTCTTTGGTGGAGTTTCCCGTTTCCATCTTTGGGCTATTCCCTACCATTAAAACAATGAATCTTGCCAAAAATCGTCTCTCATCTATACCTAGAGAAATAGGCTATTTTTCTTCTCTTGTAAAGCTTGATCTATCTCATAATAGTGATCTGAAAACCCTCCCTGAAGAGATAGGCAACCTCACTAGACTGCAAAGTTTGACAATCGATTTTTGTCCAAAAATCAGCAAACTGCCCCAATCTATTGAGAAGTTATCCAATATAGAATTTTTTTATATGAGAAATGGAACACTTGCTTCCATGGAGCCACTCACAAAATTGTCCAAACTGAAAGTATTGAAACTCTCCAATCAAAAGATTGCAATGATCCCGGCAACGATTGTGAATTTACGATCTTTACAATGGCTAGATTTAGAAAGAAATAGTATCCAACTGTTTCCCAAAGAGCTTACCAAAATAAAATCACTGCATATACTCAAACTATCGCATAATAGAATAGAGCAGTTACCTGACTCTTTTTATAATTTGCAAAAGGTACATACTTTTGATCTTTCCCATAACAGACTATCAGCTCTTCCTCCTACCCTCTCTCTTATGACGAATATTCTAGTTTTTCATGTCGCTTATAACCGACTAAAAGAGTTGCCTTCACCTCTCTACCCCTTTCTAGGAAGATTGGATTATTTAGAAAGCCCTACTTATTCTATTGAACGGAATCGCTTCCCCTCACTGAATAAAGTGAGAAAAAAAATTCGACAAGAGTCGAAAGCTTACGGAAAGAAGCGATTGTATAAGCAAAGGCCTCGATTTCGATATGAACATTTATGCGTTTTTTCTAAGAGGAAAAACCAACAGCCTCCTCCTCTGAAAGAGGGAGAAAAAGAGGCTTTAGATGCTTTTATAGATAAAATATCTGAATCCTATAATTTTCCTTTTCAACCCCGCACTCTTTCCAACGTTTTCCTATCGTTTGTACATTTTGCAGAAGAACATGCCTACTTCAAAAAAATATTCTATGAAAAATTAGAAGAGGGTTCTAGCTCTTGCGGTGACCGGATTGCTCTCTATCTCAACAAAATTCATCTCTACTATCTTCTTTTCCATCCTGAAGAGAGAAAAAAATTGAATCTAGTCGAGCTAATCACAGGGGCCTACCGTCTGCAACTACTCGAAGGAGAAACTACTGTCTACTCTCTTCTTAATGATAAGAGAGAAATAGATGAAATAGAGCTTTTTCTTCATTTAGAGCAAAAGTTTCATAAAGAGCTAGACCTGCCCAAAAAGCTCTCTTTGAAAAGATTTGGATGTGCGAAGATGCCTTCTTCTGAAGAGTGTCAAGATATCCTAGCTCGAATCAAAGGAGAAAGTAGCGATCCGAAAACCATTTTCACTCAATCTCAATTGTGGAAAGATTACGTACATGCTACCGATCATGAAAAATACGAAGAAATTCTCAATTTGCCACTAGATACCATTGAAACACAATTAAAAGAACTCTATTGGGAAAAAGCTCAACCTTATCTTCCGAAAAAAGCAGAAAGCCAGGATTGATCTATTTTTGTGTTAGATTCTCTGATAGAAACTCAATTTGATTGATTAAACCATGATGGTCAGATAGAGCCTCCATCGGTTTTTTCCAATCAAACATAGTCAATTTTTTCGACTCTACTCTCACCTTTTCTGAGCTTTTTTTCTTGGCAACAAAGTAATCGAAAGCAGCGAAATTGGGCCGAACATTTTCCTCTTGATTGGTAGAGGCAAAAACAAGCTGCTCGAAAAAATCGGTACAGGTATAAGGATCATCTACCCCTTGAATACGAAAATAATTGGCATAATTTTTCTCTAACTTGGAGCTCACATATTCTGCAGAGGTAGAATCAATATTTAGATCTCCCGTAAGAAAAAGGGGTATCTCTTCTTCTGATTTTTTTAAGAATCTATCGAAAAAGCGGTCTGCTACAAGAAGACTTTGCTTTCTTATAGCTGCTTGCCGCATACCATTTCCTGATTCCAAATGAGTATTGATCATTCCAAAAGGATATTCTGTTCCTTCTCCTACCACAAAGAAAAAGATTCCTCTTCGCAGTCCCGGATGTTGCCCCGGAATTTCAAAGGGGACAAAACTCTCTTTTGAGATGGGATATTTGCTAGCAACAAATAGACCGCTATTGACCTTGAGATGAGTAGGGTCGAGAATATAATTGCTATTGCCGATATCGTAATAAAAGTAGGTATACTCCTCTTCCAGTTCATCCATCAATCTCTCTGCTGCTCGAAAATCCCATACCTCTTGCAGACATAAGATCTCCGCTTCTGTAGAAAGGATACGTTGTGCAATATCTCCTATCCTCTCTTGCCAAGGTCTCATCCCTCCGAAATAACAGCTGAGCATCTCAGGGAAACATAGAGTATTCACATTCAATATTTTGATAGTAGAAGGGGGAGTTTTTGCAGGCAGATCAGATTGATAGGTGGCATAAGCGTGTCTGGGCAGTGGAGATAGAGCCTCTAATGCTTCTAACATCTCTTCTGCCTCTTTTTGTGCCAGTTGTTGCGTTGTAACCAGATATTGAGAGAGCAGACGATAGGTAATATCCCTTTGCAAAGGAGAAAGGGATGTAGCCTCTTCTTTACCCATGAGGGTAAATTCTTTTCTGACTCTTTTACTATCTCTTGCAAGCCTCACAAATACCTGCTCAAGTGTGGCGATTGCTTCTTTCGTCTTTCTTTTTGTCTCTGCTGTTTTTGCTATTTTTCCCGCCATCTCTAATTGGATTTTGGCTACGATAAAGTTCCGATAAAAATCATTCCAGCTAGCAAAAGCTGCAGGGAAATTCTTTTGCTGTGCTAGATGGAGGAATTCTTCCATTTGCTGCCGCATCTGTTCTATCATCTTTTTTTCCATTCCACATATCTCTTCAAAAGTAGAAGGGGTGATATCCTCTAACTTCATATAGGTCGGTTTTCCTCTGGCAGATAGAGAAGAAAACATGAGAAGAGAGAGAAGAAAAATCTTTCTAAGCACGGCTAAGCTCCTTTTTGTGCAACTTATCACAAAAAGAAAATCTTGTGACCTCTAAACCATTTCTTGAAGAGGCAGATCTTTGAAATCTTTTTCTTTTTTCAGAGGATAGAAGGAACTTCTTTTAGGGAAAGAGAGAGGAAATATTCTCTCTAAATGAGGAAAGATATCGAAAATAAATTTTTCAGCTTTATAACCTTCTATTCCCTGCCACTCTTTTTTCACCCAATGAAAAGGAAGCTCTTTCTTGTTGCGGACTATTTTCTCTAATGAGTTCATAGCAAAACAATAGTGGCCAATATTTCCATACCCTAAGATAGGCTCTTGAGAAGAGTCTAGATACTCTCGTATGCGAACTTTGGGAGGGACCCCAACAATGAGCCCTACCTCTTCTTGCAAGCTCTCTCTGGGATAGACTTGGAAGGTAAGATCTGCCTCTTTCTGTTGTGCATAACCCATCAAAGAGGGTGATAATGGATCGGAGAAAAGATTATCTACATTAGAGAGGTGAAGATAGGAGACTCTCTCATAGCACCCACTTTGAAAAAAGTAAGAATCTCGTAGAGCAGAAAAGAGATCTCCATTTCCATTAGGAAGCTCTACAATACTCTCTTTTTCTATGATCCATTCTCCTGTAAGAGAAGAAAATGGATAGTTTTCTTGGTAGAATATCTCAACATTTTCCGGAGGAAGTCCAAAATAGTTATGGGTTTTTAGATAGGAGGATATCCTCTCTCCCGTTGCCGTGGAGACCATGATGAGTAAAGGAAAGGAGGATTGGTATTTTTTTTGGTAGCTACGCAGCTTCTCACAAAAAAGGGATAAAAGAGTTTTTCCATTGGGCAACGTTATGATGGCTTTGGGAAGGGATGACTTTGTTCTGCTTCCAAGACCTCCTGCAAATATTAAGGCAGCAGCTCTTCCTTTCTCCAAAATGGCTCTACCCAGAGAGATATAGTGGGGATTTTCTCCACTTTCTATCTGAGATAGAGGAGATAGTAGAGGGGGAGAAAAAAAAAGAGATGGAGTTTTCTTTCGGATCGATCGCAGCTGCTGAAAAATTTTCAGCTGCTGGAGTCTATCCAAAGGTTCGATCTTTTTCCAGATCTGCTCCTGTTTGCAAGAGGATAAGATCTTTTGTATCTTTTCAGATAAAAGGGTCATATCTCTTCATTGTAGAAAGAAAAGGGCAATCTTCCTATTTCTTTCTTTTTCTCATCGATTCTTGCAGCTCTTTTTTTCTCAGTCTGATGTGATGAGGGGTGATTTCCATTAGCTCATCATCCTGAATGAAATCAATGGCCTGCTCCATGGTGAAAATAGCAGGAGGTGTGAGAAGAATATTCTCATCAGATCCTGCAGCACGGACATTAGTCAGTTGTTTTGCTTTTGTTACATTGACTACAAGGTCATTGTCTCTAGAATTTTCACCTACAATCATACCTTCGTAGACATCATCGCCCGGTTTCACAAAAAGCTTGCCTCTTTCTTGCAGTTGGAAACATGCATACCCACTTGTTTTCCCAGGGCAAGAGGAGATCATTACTCCCTTGTTTCTACTTTGGATTTCTCCAGCAAAAGGTTGAAAGGATTCAAAGATGGAGGTAAGGATACCAATACCTGATGTTTTGATAAGAAATTCACTTCTATATCCCATTAACCCTCTGGTTGGGATAAAAAAGTCGATGGAGGTAATACC
>CAYPKB010000021.1:1335-11945 GCA_964411185.1 uncultured bacterium | reverse complement strand
ATATGGAGGTTCTCTTTTGCAAGAGGTCTTTACTGGCGGCAAATTAACGGGAGAATTAGAGCTAGCTTATGCTACCAGGAAAAGAATGCTGCATGAATATCAATCCATTGTGCTACAAGCCTTTCAAGAGGTGAACGATGCTTTACTATCCCATCAAATTGCTTTACAACTGGTCGATGTAGAGAAAAAACGGGTAGAAACACTCCGGTCTTATCTTTACCTTTCTAATTTGCGCTACCAAGAAGGAGAGATAGATTACCTAACTTTCTTAGATGCTGAAAGGCAACTCTTTCGTGCTGAGCTTGCCTATGTGGAAGCTATAGGAAATAGTTTTACTACCCTAGTGGAAATTTATAAATCTTTCGGGGGAAATTGGATCGAAGAGGCCAATCGATCCCTTTGAATAAACAATTAACTGAAGAATATCGATTTAATTCAAAATAGTGTAATATTTTTATTAAAAACAAATATATTATTTTTTTAATAAAATTTTATGAGATTACCATCTTTACCCAATCCCATCTACGACTCTTTCTCTCATACCCGCTCTTTGGTGCATGATCTTGCAGATACTCTTATTTCCATAGTCTATATTGTTGTACATCTGGCACAAAGAATTTTCAGTTCTCATAATGATCTTGTCCGTCTTCTTCCTTTGACAATTAGAGAAATTGGAAGTCCGAATGATAGTCGCATCGTTACTATTGAAGGTGGTTTTTTTCCAGGTATCAATGTGAGATTACCCATATTTTTACCTAAAAAAAAATATACCAAAATTTACCACAAAGAGATCGGCAAGGATACTACCCTTGTAATATCTGCGATTAGAATCTATTCAAACAGAGTGAAAATTATAAAAGAAATTTATGAAAAAAATATCCTCAAAAAAAAGGAACAATATTACAACTCCTCTTACCTAGATAAGGAACTTACTGATGAAGAGTATACTCAACCGTTGCATATCTGGAGAGAAATTGAGTATGAAGAACTGGGAGTGGAAAAATGGAGAAAAAAAAATTTCTTATATTATCTCTACACACTCCCTACGAGTAAACAAATAGTAGTAGAAGAGGGGAAAAAGGCAACTCTTACTGCCAAAAAAATTTCCAAAGGTCTTGTATCTCTGCAAAAACAGTACAAAAATAGACCTTCGCTGGAAAATAAATTTTTTGTCTGCGACTTTTCTCTTCAGGAAAATCAATGGGGTCAGCTCGAGACTATAGCTATTTTCAAGGAATTAGAAGAGATAGTTACACCTTTTTGGGAAGAGATGGTAGATATCGCACCTGGTAGATAATAAAAAATTCTTGTTACAAACCATCCGAAAAAGTATACATCCTCTCCTTCCCATTAAAAAAGGAGATTGTATGGCAATAGATACTTATTATGATTTTTCTTCAGACACCTTTGTCCCCACTGATCTATCTACCATTCCAGAAGAACCTTTTCTATCCGATCGATCTAGATCTAGTTTCCGTTCTAGCTTAGCTACCGCCCTTTCTATAGAATCTACTCAAGAAGAACCCTCTTCTTGCTGTAACTGCTGTTTATGGAATCGTTTGAAGAGTTGTGCCTATGCCATTACCGGATGTTTTGGATCGATATTTGGGAAAATTGCCGATATTGCCCGTAGAATTTTCTATGGCAAGTATTCTTTGCGCTATCTTATCCCTAACAAAAAAGTGATAAAAAAAACCCGGACACTCACATCCTATGTAGAGTTGAAAGAGGGATGGTTTTCTAAACCTATACGACTATTTTTTGGGAAAACATTGGGCTCTTTTTGGATGGGAGGTAAAGATCCGCTCACTGCATTATCTTTTGACATCAAACCAAACAAAGAGGGCACCCGCGCAGATCTATTATTCTGCTACTATCACAATAACGACCGTCCCGAATATGAAAAAACTTTTACCAATCTACCCATTCATAAAGAGATTTTTCATCTATCCCACCTTTTTCCAGAAAAGATCATCAAAATAGGTGTGGCCCCGCAGCAATATCTCCTATTGGAAGAGGTAGGGGCAGAAATCAAGCTCTGTTTCTCCCTTCCACAAGGAATAAACCAAACTAGTTTACCTCCTTATAGAACTGATAAGTATGAGATACATTTTGAACTCTTTCGTAATGCCCAGGATTCTTCTCCCTTTCAAGAAGAAAAAGCGCTCCTTTCCATGAAGGTCTATTCACGCAAAGATCTCTCCCAACCTATTTATAAAAAAGATTTCTTTGATCTTACAATTTGCTGCGAATGATAGTTTGTTAAAGAAATAAATTTTTGTTCTTTTAATAAAGATAGATTGAAAGGGATAAAAATTATCTTCATTTACTATAATTTATCTCAAAAAGGAATTTTTTTATGTCCTATTCTATCAGAGAGATGGGTACCCCCGACCATAATGCTCTAGATCTACCTACTGAAAGAAAGGGGGCTCTCTGTGAATTTTTTTCTACCACTCATAATATGGTATCTCATCTGATTCTCTATAGCTTAAGAAAGATAGTAGAGATTGCTCGCAGAATCTTTTATGGAAAAAACTCTTTACATTATCTCCTACCCCATGCAAAAGAACTCAAAAACCAAGAAGGTCTTACCTCGTATATTTGCCTGGAACAAGGGATTTTGACCAAAGGTAAGAAATTATTCATCGATCACACTCATAGCTATACTTTTCCATTAGAAAATGGAGAAGAGTTGTCCCTTTTTCTACAAAACACCAGGGATAGCAACAGAGTAGATGTAGCCTACGGCACTCCTACATCCAAACTTACTCTATTAAAAAACCTGCCAGTCTATCGCACTGCTTATCACCTTTCTCTCCTTTTTCTCGGGATGAAAGAAATTCGAGAAGAGGGATGGGAAAGTGATAGGCAATATTCTCTTCTAAGAGATAGAGATATTGAACTACCTCTCTTTTTTTCTCTTTCAGAGGATCTTCCTACAGCCATTCGAGACAATAAGATGGGTCCTTACTTTGTGCATTTCTCTATCCAAAAGAGATACAAACAGAACAAGGTAGATGTGCATATGGAAATCTATGACAAAGGCTCTAAACAATTACTTTTCGATCGACATTTCTATCCATTGACAATACATCTTGATCCCCTCCCTCTTAGAAAAGTATCTCCGAAAAAAGATAAGTACAATAGCCAGTAGCCCACCCAACAAGATATTTTCCAGCCTTGGACCTATCTTTCTAATCTTTTTGACAGGAATCTACTATTACTGTTTTTTTCGGAATTAAATGAGGTCATAAGATGATACGAAAGCTTTCCAATGGAAAATATAGACTCTACTCAAGAAAAAAAAATCCTAAAACAGGAAAGAGAAGAAATCTAGGTACTTTTGATACCAAAGAAGCTGCCAAAAAACATGAAAGAGAGATTCAATATTTCAAAAGAAACTAAAAATTTTATTTTTTAAGTTTAATAAAAAATAATTTTTTATTATCTGAATAAATTTGATACTAGAATTTTTGTAATACAATTAATTATAATATTACAAAAATTGAGTGTGTAATTTATGCAATCCACGGATACTATTTCTAGCAACTCCTCTCTTGTTTCTTACGTAAAGGAGTGCCCTGAGCTGGGTAAAGAGGCAGCATCCTTTCTTTTTCAAAATCAACCCATCGAAAAAAGAAGAGAATTGATAAACTTTCCTTTACAAAAGAGAGTAGAAACGCTCCATTCCTGCACACCTTTTCTAAAAATACTTGCCTTCAGTGTACTTTTAGCTGCTGCCATTATTTTTACTATTTCCACCTTTGCTGTTTCCATAGGGTTTATCATTTTCTGTTTAAGTAAATCTGTTGTCCTAAGATTATATATCCACCCTATCATAATGGGATTAGGAGCTTTCTGCGCACATGTTCTTATCATCATGCCCTTCGGAAAGATAATAAAAAAAATAGACTATTGGTTAGACTTCCCTAAAGAAGTAGAGGAAGCTCTTTTCCTACACCACCAAGTGTTTACCCAAGATAGCATCCGCATCCGGTTACATATAGAAGAATTGGCCCATTTCATTTCTGAAAATATGCGCAAACTAAAAGAAGGTTCGTTAGATGATTCTATGCTGCAAAGGCTGAAAGAAAAAACAGTAGAACATGATCAACTAGTGCAGACATTATACTTTTTCCAGAGGGCCCCTCTAGGAGCTTTCCATCGTTCTTCCAGTTAAACTCTTTCCGGAAAAACAAATTTTACTATATCGATAGAAAAGATATGGTAAGAAATTCCATCCAAAGGAGTATAAAACTCCTCTATACATTTTATCTTTTTCTTCTCATTCCAGGATTTTGGAATTTTTATGGATGGGTCCATTTTCTTTGGCTTTCCCATTTTGTCCTGTTACTTGCCTATTTTGCTACCCTGTTCGAATCAAAATTCCTGGCCAGCATGGCAGCTGTGGGATATATCGCTTACGCAATAGGATGGACTCTAGACTATCTATACACTCTTATTTCTCCTACCCCCGCCTTCACTCAGTATATGCTAAATGAACAAATTCCTCTTGTACTTAGGATACTTTCTCTATTTCACATATTACTCATTCCTTTTCTTCTCTGGATTGTATTTCGTCTTGGTTATGATAGAAGAGCTTGGCCATTTCAGATAGGGGCCTCTTCGCTTTTACTGTGGCTCACTTGGATTGTGCAACCCAATGAAAATATCAATCTTGTTTATGGCTATTTGGCAATCGGCTGGAAAGCTGTTCCTTTTTTGATTCTACTCTCTCTTATAAATGCCATGATCATCTTTGCAACTCATAAGGTTCTACATAGGATATACAGATAGGAAAAAATATTTAGCTTGGCCAAAGCCTTATCTTTTCCCCTGCTCCGGAAAAAGGATGGTTTCAAGAAAACCGAACTATCAGTTTCTCTAAAAGATTTTGCAAATTTCTCGATACTACTTGGTTATAGGGATCCCATCGAAATGCTTTACTATATTCGCTTTGTAGCTTTGCACAAATTTGCGGAAGCTCATTTTCCGTAGCCCGGATATCTGCCAATTTTTTTGACAACCAATCTGCAGCCTCTTTCTCTTTTTTGGGCTGGGCAATTTTCCTACCTGAGGCTATCAATGTAGATAACACCTTTTGCAACTCTTCTACGTGGGGAAAGGTACAACAAATTCTTTTTTGAGACTCGAAAGAATGCAATTTTTCTAAAAAGGGTATAGCCAACCTTTTTGCTGCCACTTCCTTCAACGTTCTGAAAGTATAAGGTGAAATAGTCTCTACTCTACGGAGCAGAGAATTCACTACACCCTCTTCAGCTTCTTTCATAGCTTGTAATATCAGTTCATTTTGCAGATCTTTATCTATCCAGGTGACACTCTTTTTATTGAAGAGTGTCAAGAGAAGATTATAGCGTTTTTTCTCCATCTGATATCTTGCGATTCTATTCAATAAAGATAAAGGAATGGCAGGGTCCATATCCAGGAAGATCTGGATTTGTAAAAAACTGCGCTCCGTTAGAAAGGAAAAGAGAAAATCCTCTTCCGTTCCATCGAGCTGTGAGACTAAATGAGGCAAAAAACTCCTGGTATCATCTGATATTTTCTGCAACAGGACAATAATGGACTTTTGAATCGTCTCTTTTTTTATTCTCGCTAGAAAGCTTTTATCGGTAAGTAAAAAATCTAGCGCTTTACGGAGAGTTCTCTCAGCATAAATAGATGGTAGTGATTCTTCTAACAAAGTTATAAACAAAGAAGAGTCTCTTTCAGAAAGGATAATAGCAAGCATAGAGACTCTTCCCATTATCCCCCTTTCTACAGCATTTTTCCAAAGCTTTGTAAGCTGTTCATTGGAAAATCTATCTACAACAAAAGATAGTATGAGATCTCCAGCCTCTTTTCCTGATTTACATAGAGCTTCTACTATTTCCCTCTCTGTAAGAGAGAGAAGCAGACGGTTATTGAGTTTATGCATACGTAGAAAAAGCTTCCTATTTCCTAATTGGAGCGCTTCTAGCAAAATATCTTTTCTTTGTCTCTCATTGAGAAGAGAAAAGAAGAAAGGGGCTTTCTGGGAGTTGAAGTGTGCTGCGATTTTGAAAGCTCTTTCGATTTTTGTTTTCATATGGCTGGATATTTGGATCGCAAAAGAAAGAGTCTTTGCAAACCTTCCATCTATCAATGGTTGATGATCTTTTTCCAGCAACTTTTCAAAGAGCAGATCTTTTCCCTTACCATGCAAGTATCTAATTATCTAATCACTCAATCTATCTTGAAAATTTACAACAGCGTCATGCCACAGCTGTTCAATTTGCTCATCTGATAGATGAGTAAATAGATCAGAGCTTTTGGTTATATGTTCTATTACAGAAAAGTTTTTCTCTTTATAGGCTTCCTCAAAAAAAGAGAGAGAAAAGACTTTGAGTCGATCTCCTAACACTTGCATAAGGTAGATAGCTGCATCGGAATCTTTTTTACAAGCACTGGAAAACAATTGGCTGATAAGAAGTAGACTTTTCTTTTCTTCGGCATCACTTTTTTCAGCCTCTTTTCTAACAAAAGATAGAAAGTCACTCTCTTTTTGAAAAGAGTTCACAGGAAAAGAGAGTTCCTGCGCTAGCGAAACAAGGCTCTTCCAATGCTCTTTTTTCGCAGACTGACCGGAGGAGTTTTTCCTTTCTTCTTCTGCCCCTGCAATCGTAGAACTAGGATCTCTTTTCTCTGATCTTCCTATATCTTCTAGCAGAAGAGCTGCCATTTTTCTTTGTGCCCAAGAACTAGTTTTATTGTCCTCTGAGCGAACAACCATCTTTTTTTCTTGGAAAACAGTTTGAAACAACTCCTCCATCTGTTTGGAGGTAAAAGTAGTATCTGCTAACCGGCTTACAAGAGATTCTATTCGATGTTTACTCTCATCATGCAGATGAATGGCAAAAGGATGATTTGCAATCAAATTTGTAACATGTTCTGCAGAAGGAAAAGAAAAGATCCCAAAATCTGAAAAATTCATCAGAAGCTCCCATTTTTTAGCCAAGAAGCTTATGTAGAGATCAGAAAAAAGAAAATTACTTTTTCATTTGTGGTTATTACCACTCACAATCCTTCATTTGACCTGCTCCTCCTTGAAAAATAAGAAAATCACTATATAATGGTCTCCTATTTTTCCTAATAGAAAGGAGGCTGTATGTCATCTGTCCAAGGCTCGTCATTAAACATAGAGCGCTCTCATCCAAAGAGAAATAGTTGCTCTTATTCTCTTTCTTATCTCTCCGGTAGCTTACGCCGCTCTTTCGCCTTTTTTTCTAAGCCCTTTTCTTCTCTTATAGTGATGGTTACCTCTCTTTTTAGAAGAGTGCTCTATGGGAAATATTCTTTTTTTTACCTCTTCCCTACGCTAGATAAGATCTCAACTCATCCATCCCACACTGCTTTTGTGGAAATAGAAAAAGGATTCTTCCGAAGCAAAAAAATCTTTTTTGATCCCACGATGAATGAAACTGCTATTCAGCTCCAATCACCTATTTCTGATATGACCGTTCGCCTTCACATGATCCGACAAGATGATAATAAGGCAGATCTCAATATTTCCTATCTTTCCGATGATACCGGAAAAACGGAGGAACAAAAAACATTCTTTGGATTACCCATTTCTTATACCTCTTACTCTTTAGAGACATTTTTTCCGCATGATGAGATCTCTCTTTCTTCCTCCCAAAGGAAATGGATCTCGATTAAAGAAAAGGGAGTAGAAAAACGTATCTATTTCACTTTCCCTGAAAACAGATCTTACCTAGAAGTAAAGTTACCCTTAAAAGGCACTAGATGGAACTCTCTTTTTACCTTTACCCGATCTGAAGCTGCTCCCTACAGTATTAAGGTGAAGATTGCTGTCCGCGATCCATCTCACACTCTACTTTTTGAAAAAGAATATGAAGGAAATTATTGGCCTAGATCCTATTCTCTTGAAGAAATCATTCCTTCCAACTATCTGCATAAACAGGAAGAGAAGCACAACTATTATGTAGATTTTACAGAGGGAAATTCCTCACGAAGGATTTACTTCGAAAACCTGGATAAGGATGATTTTGGGTTAGAAACAAAAAATCATCATATTCGCTTCATATTCCAGAGAGCCTCTACTCAACAAAATCACGTAAATGTGGAAGTGGCTCTGTATCATAAAGAGAATCTACAAAAACGACTCACTACAAAGAATTATCCACTACTTCCCTTTTTTCCGATTGAAAAAGGAAAATAATTTTCAACGATCTTGTAAGTTCAGATAGTTAGTCCTTTTCTCTTCGAGCAAAACCCACTTTTCTTTTTCGTGAAAGAGTTTTTTACATTTTCTCAACTTTTTTCTTTGTAGATCTCACTTTTTTTTCGCAAAAAATAAAAATTATTTTAATATAATAAAAAATAATTCAATTATTCAATAAAACTGATAGATTTTTTATAATTAATAAAAAAAATTTAGGAGATAGTAAAATGAGAATAGATCAAGCTGCTCTATACGCAAGCAGGGCTTTAGATATCATACCCGTCATCGGGAATGTAAAAAATCTTGCGGAATTTTTCTTCAAACATGTCCATATCAAAAAAATGGATGAAGGAAAAATCGCAAACAACCATTACTACACTCATATCAAAGAACGAAGCAGCGCTCTTATGTTAGCTCTTATGATCCCTATTGTGAATGTGGGGGTAGCTATCTACTATTACTTTTCTTCTCAACAAACAGCTCAAGAAAGCTCCCAAGCCCAGGGAGAGAATAAAAGCTCAAGCGAAAAGAAGGTAGCTCAAGACAAAGAGCAGACAATTTCCGGCTCCTCTACTGCAAACCCTTACCGGAAAGAACTTATAGTAGAATATACAAGGGCTGAAGATGGGAAGACTATCAGTTTGGATCTACAACCTATCCAAACTAAATTGAAAGAAACTTTCCCAGAAAGCCCCCATACTAAAAAGATACTTAGCATCATCAAAGAAACTATTATTCACCAAGAAGCAAAAGATCTTTCTATAGAGTCCCCTCTCTGTGAAGATTTTGAATTTATGCTAGAACTTGGGGTTGCAGCTTCAGAGGTAACAACACCTGAGGATACAGGTAGTATTCTTGATCTCTTTTTGAGTAAAATCCCGGGAACTCTGAACAATAAAGAATTTTTTGATGCCCTTAGGGCAGCTTGTGTCAATTGGAAAAACCATTGCTGTGCCTGGGGAGAATTGACAGAAAACCCCGAATTTTTGAGTAGAGCACCCAACACAGTCAAAAGAGACCGGCTATTTCTTACAGGTCTTTTACGATTTGCTCAAAACAAAAAGTTAGAAATTGACGAGTTACTGCGCTCCATCTTTACACACTGTTTCCCATTAGATAAGAACTTACAAGAAGAAGATGTGCTCTTATTGAGGGCATTATTTTCAGCAGTAAACCCTTGTACAGGAATGGAGCGTCCTACCGACCTATTTTTTACCACTTTTCCCTCTTTGCAATCGAACAGAGATTTTTTAAAAAAGTTGGTTTCTTTACACATAAAACTATTTAGATTCCAGTATCTGTCTGAAGAGTTGCGACAAGATAGATCTTTCCTGAAAGAGTTAATATCTTTGAATCACTCTATTTATTACTTTCTTCCCCGCGAAAAAAGGGAAAAGAATCATGAAATAGCTCTATTTGCTTTAGAGAAAGGATGTAAGATCGCAGGGGTATTCCAAAAGGTTTCCCCTGATGAAAGCTTCATTCTCAATGCATTAAAACTATTTGAAAATGATAGAGAAAAATTAGCTACAGTTCATAAGTTTATACCCTCTAAATTCCTTAAAAATGGAGAGTTTCTTAGAAAGGCAACGGAAATAGCCCCTCAGCTTCCTTTAAGAGACTCAGAAAAAAAGCTATTGGCTAAGCCTGAAATTAGCCTATCCAAAACTTCTTAAAAAGAGCCAGACGAACACCTAAACTTTTTTAGGCTGCAAATGAAACAAATTTCATTTGCAGCCTTATTGTTAGATATACCTTTTCCTTTTATTTTCGATCTAAAAGATCGAGGATAGAGAAGAAACTACTTTTTTCTTTTACAATCCTTGCCTCTTCTAGTAAGAGTAGGCTAGGATAGTCAGATGTCAAAAAAAGAAAGCTCTACAATGGAAACAAAAAAGCCTCCTCTTATTGCTCTTCTTCTTTTGATGCCTCTTGCTTCTATCTCTGCTGTCTTATTTACACCTTCTTTGCCCAAACTGGCCACCCTTTTTGGTATTTCTGCAGGTGATGCCGCCTCCACGATGACTTTTTTTCTGATTGGATACGCTGTAGGGAATTTACCTTACGGTCCCATAGCCAAGAGGTTTGGTAGAAAGCCCACCATCTACTTAGGCATTACTATTGCTATCTTTGGCTCTTTCATAATTTTGGTAGCAGGACAAATCCGATTCTTTCCCTTGTTTCTTATCGGCCGCTTCATATCAGCCCTAGGGGCAAGTGTCGGGATGAAAATCGCTTTTACTATTATTGGAGATTCTTTCACAGATGCCCAATCGGTGAAAAAACTCTCACTCACTACTTTAGCTTTTGCTATTGCTCCCTCTCTTTCCATTGCTGTGGGTGGTTTTCTGAGTTCCGTTGTACCCACGGATCACGCTCAAAT
>CAYPKB010000021.1:414-1325 GCA_964411185.1 uncultured bacterium | reverse complement strand
TTTTGATATAAGTTAACTGTCCTAATGAAATCAGCATGAGACCAAGTCAGTGGAAATACAGCGTAGATTACCCCTGGTCTAAACTCGCTGTTTCTTGCATTTTTATGCATTAATTCTCTATTACCTTTTGATTTTTTTTCTTGGAGTGATCTTACCGGAAACAGCCCCTTCTCTCCAAAAAGATGCCCTCAACCTTGGCAAAATTACCAAGACCTACAAACAGAAATTCCGTAAGCCAAAACTGGTCTACCCGGCTATCATGATGGGTTGCTCTACTTCTATTGTCTATATTTACTCTTCCATTGCACCCTTTTTAGGGATCAAGGGTATCGGCCTAACTCCAGAAGAATATGGATTTTTTAATTTGATTCCCCCATCTGGATTGATAGCAGGTTCTTTTATCTCTCACCTTTTTGCCTCAAAAAAAGAAAAGCTTGCCGTCATTCGCTCGGGCATGCAAATAGCCCTTATAGTTATTTCTATCATGATTTTGTTTTACTCCATTTTTCCCATCAATAAATGGATGCTTTTTCTGCCCATGCCTTTTCTCTACCTAGGTTCCTCTCTGGTTTTTAATAACAGCTCTAGCTTTGCAATGGACCAGGTCTCTGACAAATCAAGTGGATCTGCTGTAATGAGTTTTTTGAATGTAGGCACTGCCACGTTAGCTGTTTTGGCCATTCAACCTGTTAGCTCTCCTTTCCCTCTCTTTATGCCCTTAGCTTTTTCTTTATTCATATTTATTCAAATTATTCTTTATAGAAGATTGTCAAGAAAATAATAAAGTTTCATTTTTAATATCTTCTCATAGTTATAAAAGTTTATTTTGAAAAGCACCCAGATCAAATCTTAATAACAAAAACTCAAAATTTTTAATACTAAAAATTTCTTAAATCTTTATTTTAATTGTA
>CAYPKB010000021.1:0-404 GCA_964411185.1 uncultured bacterium | reverse complement strand
AATTCCTATTTTTTATTTATGGTAGTTATCAAATTTATAAAAGGAATAAAAAAAAATGAGAGTAGATCAAGCCCTTGTAACAGCCAGCAAAGTAATGGACTTAACACCCGGACTAAGTACCCTATCCAACTTGACTGAGCTTTTTTTGAAACATGTCTTCATCTCTAAAAAGAATAATTCAGTTAATACAGATAACCACTATTACACTCACATTCAAGAGAAAAGCAGCCTACGCATGATAGCTCTCATGCTACCCATCATCAATATCGGGGTAGCAATTTACTATTTTTTCACTTCGAACACTGATAAGAAAAATGAAAGCGAAAATAGAATTTCCGATATGGATCCTTCAAATTCGACTGATTCTGGAAAGAGGTCTGAACTTGATGAACCTAATACTCCTC
>CAYPKB010000020.1:5718-12041 GCA_964411185.1 uncultured bacterium | reverse complement strand
GCAATCAATGAGATGAGAGACACCATTACTTGCTCTATGAGGCTTTTTTTCTGCAGGGATATTGAGACTATTGGCTATTTGGTCTTTAGAATAACCGATCTCCCATGGAAAGGGAGCTTCATCTTTTTTGTTCGATTGCAAATGAACGGCCCAAAACATAGAGGCAAGATCTAGCCAATGATAAGGCCATTGCAAAAGTTCTTGCGTTGGTGGAGGTATCATTTGAGAGAAGAAAATTCGATCAAAAGAAGGATTCTGACAGATGAAAACAGCTTTTTTTCTTTTAATGTCGTGTTGAATAAATAAGTGTTGAATTTGTTCTGCAATGGTTTTTTCTTCCTCTCCATTTTTTACCATTTCAAAGGTAAAACCATTTACTTGAAGGCTGGACAGATCACTTTTTTCCCATATATCTAACGATTGTTTCACAATAGATGAAAAAGAAGCCTTTTTTTCTCCCGTGTGAAGATCTACGATTTGCAGAGCAATATCGATGGCTCTATGTTCAAAAAAATTGAGTCCATTTGTTTCTATGTCTAGGAAGACGCCTAGCATTGCTTTCCTCCAAAAAATGGAAAGATACGAATTTAAAAAAAGGAATGCAAGGCAAAAAAAAGAGACCTTTGGTATACAACGGGTACAGATGGAGGAGTAATATGAAAGTAAACAATGGTATGACCGAAAAGGAGAAAAAGAAAGTAGCAGATGGACTGCAAAGCTTATTGGCAGATACCTATGCACTCTACTTAAAAACTCATAACTATCATTGGAATATGGAAGGGGAACCTTTCATTGGTATTCACAAATTATTAGAAGAACAATATGAAGAAATGGCTGATGCTGTAGATGAAATCGCAGAGAGAATTCGTGCCTTGGGTCATTATGCAGAAGCCTCCTTTTCCTCTTTTTCAAAAAGAACCAAAATTCCCGAAGAAAAAAAACGAGGGAGTTGGAAGGAGATGGTAAAAAAATTGGTAGAAGGTCATGAGCTGATGGCAAAAAGATATCGGCCTTTTATTCCAGCCTCGCAAAAAGAAAATGATGAAATGACGGCAGACATGGTCATTGATCGAATCAAATTCCATGAAAAAGCTGCATGGCTTCTCAGAGCTCATCTCGGCCAATAATTTCTTGGCCAAGAAATATTGTAGTAAATAGTCTTTTTTCTTTTCGGAGTAAGCTATGCTTTCTAGAGTCGCTACATCACATACAACTAGACCAAAAGAATTCAAAGAAGAAAGTCTAGAGAATAGATCCCCACCTTCTGTGGAAAAAATAATGCAGTTTTTGAAGCATAGGGGGGATTTATCGCAACTTGAAATCATCGCTGATAAGATCGAATGTATAATACGAGCAGACATATCACCATTAGAAGAAAAACAATCCTTGCAGGCATCCTATCTTTTTTTTCGATCTAAGCTCTAATTGTCGTATAAGTCTTATTTTCAGCTTCTCTTTTTTCTATAGATCCTTGTAGAATTTCGTCTTGTTTTTATACATCCCCCAAAAACTTAGGTATCCATATGTCAATCAGAAATCGGTTAGATCTCCAAGTTGAACCTAGTCTTACAGCATTAGTACAGCAACAACAAATAGACGATATAAATCAATCTTTAGAGAACACTTCGGATAAAGCTCTTTTAGAAAAAATTGAGTCTATTCGAGAAAAGAGGTTTTCTGGGAAGTTCCCTCGGACACATTCTGTTTATAGTAATAAATTTCTTGGACGGTTTGCAGGGGAAATTATAGCGTATCAATCAGAAATCCCTGATTTATTACACCCTTTTATATTTATCCCTAAGGGACATCCTTTTGTACGTTTCGGAAAAATCAAGATAAATAAAACATTAGTAACAGCTCAAGGCGACTCGTTTTATCCTAAGCGTCTAATCAAAGTTAGCTTTTCAATCGTACCTCTTTTAAAAAAAAATACTAATTGCATATCTCAACGCATTCAAATTACTGATGATATGCTATCTACTCACTCTTTATATGTCCGAAATTTAACCAGTTATGAACTTTATCTTTTAACTGCTTTGCAAAAAAAGAAAATAATTTCTTTTCCTCTTCTTGAATCATAAAAAAAGTTTTACCCATCCTTTTATTGTTGTACTTATCTTTTTTTTGCTAGAATGTCTTTCCAAAGGTGATATATGGCTCTTCCCAAACAAAAACAACGAGAAATTGAATTTCAAATTCTTTTTTGCATCGATGTGGCAGATGGTTACGATCAAGAAATGATTTCATTTTTTATGAAACATTTGAAAGTCACAAAAAAATCAGTATTGATGGCTACCGAAAGGGCAAAAGCGATATATGAAAAAAGAGAGGAATATGACCTTCTTATCGAGAAGGCTGTGACAAATTATGCCGCCCATAGAATCTCTAGAGTAGAAAAAAATATTTTACGGCTCTCTCTGTTCGAGTTTTTCCTGGAGGAAAATTATCCAGTAAATATTATGATAGCAGAAGGAATACGACTATGTAAAAAGTTTGGATCTCCCGAGGGAGCCAAATTTGTACATGCTCTTTTGGATGCTATTGTAAAAGCCCATGTCGCTCATACAGAAGGATAAACTTTTATCTGAGATTTCTACTTTCAGAGTAGGTGGTCCCGCTAAATATTACGCGAAAGCTACTACAAAGGATCAACTTTCCTACCTCTTGCATTTTATTCGTAAAGAAAAAATTCCCTTTACCGTAATTGGGAAAGGCTCCAATGTGCTCTTTGATGATCATGGATATGATGGAATGATCATACATAATGCCATTTCTGAATGTTCCATCCAAAAGAATGAAGTCTACGCCACGGGAGGTTATAGCTTTGCTCTTTTAGGTACAAAAACAGCAAGAGAGGGATTATCAGGGCTAGAATTCGCTTCAGGGGTTCCAGGAAGTGTAGGCGGCGCCGTCTACATGAATGCAGGAGCTAATGGAAAAGAAACTTGTGAAATGTTAATAAGTGTAACTTTTCTCCATCTTTCCGGAGAGGAAAGTCATCTCTCTCAAGATGAAATGAGATTTTCTTATCGTTTCTCTTCCTTCCAAGAAATGGAAGGAATTATTTTTTCTGCCAATTTTCAGTTGGAGCAAGACCCACAAGCTAAAAAAAGGCAGATTGAGCTTGCAATGGAAAGAAAAAAAAATCAGCCTCTTTGGGAGCATAGTGCAGGATGTATTTTTCGAAATCCTACCCACTATGCTGCAGGCAAATTGATTGAAGAGGCAGGATTAAAGGGATATAGAATAGGTGGGGCCATGGTTTCTGACATCCATGCTAATTTTATTGTAAATGCAGCTGGTGCCACTTCAAAAGATATTTTAGCATTAATCAGACACATTCAAGATGTAGTCCGAGAAAAAAATAGGGTTTTTCTTGTGCCCGAACTACGGTATATTCCTCATTCATGACTTATAAAGCTGATCTACATACTCATTCTTATTTTTCCGATGGAACTTTTTCTCCTGAGGAGATTTTACATCGAGCTAAAGAGCTTTCTCTATCTGCTATATCGATCACAGACCATGACACCATGGCAGCCTATTCTCCTGCTCTATTTGCCTTGTCAGTGCAGTTGAAAGTAGAGTTGATAACTGGAGTAGAAATCTCTTCTCAACATCGCAAAGAAGATGTTCATGTGCTAGGATACAACATCTCCTCACAGGAAAATTCATTTTTCTCCATTCTAGACGATGTTGCCAAAGAGAGAAACTCTCGGAATTTAGCTATCCTAGAAAAACTGCGCTCATGTGGGATTTCTATTGAAAATGAGGAGCTCTTAGATTTAGCAAAACCTGTAGGCAAAATTCTGGGAAGACCCCATATTGCCTATCTTTTGCAAAAGAAGGGCATTGTTGGGGATCTCAAAGAGGCTTTTCACCGTTTTTTAAAAAAAGGAGCTTCTTGCTATGTGCCTGTGGTCAAATATACTACTCTGGATGTAATTAGCAAAATCCATATGGCTGGAGGTAAAGCTATTTTGGCTCATCCTCATTTTATTCGCAGTCAAAGGCTTTTGCGTGAACTGTTGGATCTTCCTTTTGATGGACTAGAAGCAGAATATGGTCTTTTCTCTAAAGAAGATAAAAATCGTATTCGATCTATCGCAGAAGAAAAGTCTTGGCTTGTGACGGGAGGATCGGATTTTCATGGTGATATCAAGCCTCAAATCACACTCGGCTGCTCTTTTGTGGGAAGAGATGCCGTGGAAAAGATTAAAGCATAAGCTCTATGTATCCTCATATCGAACAGCTATTCCAAAGATCAAGAATGCAAAAGAAATATCACTTGAGTGATATGCAGCTTTTTTATAGGAATTTATCAATAGGAAAGTTGCCCCCAATAGTACATATAGCCGGAACCAATGGAAAAGGTTCTGTCTGTCACAAAATCTCCTATGCATTATCAAAAGCTGGCTATAAGGTAGCCTTGTACACTTCTCCTCATTATACCTGTGTTACAGAGCGTATGCAGATAAACCATGAGAATATTAACAAAAAAGTATTAGACAGCTATTTAGGGAGAATTTTCCATCAGGAAAAGAATGCGAATAAAGATCTCTCCTTTTTCGAAATTCTTACTCTTGCCTTTTTCCTTTTTCTATCTGAACAGGATTTCGATATTGCAATAGTAGAGACAGGATTGGGGGGAAGATTGGATGCCACTAATATTGTTATCCCTATTCTCTCTGTTATTACATCCATTGGAATGGACCATTGTGAGATCTTAGGAAATACATTGGATGCAATAGCTAGAGAAAAAGCAGGAATCATAAAAGACTCTATACCCGTTATTCTCGGTCCTTCTGCTCTCTATTCTTCTATTTTAGAGATAGCAAAAGAAAAACAATCTGAGGTTATTTTTGCTCCTCCCTCTAAAAATCAGTCGTATGATGAGGAAAATAGTCTCATTGCTAAAGAGGCTTTGAAAAAACTAAAAATGCACGGGTTCTACGCAGATGAAGAAAATCTCTCTTCATTACCGCAAGGAAGACTAGAAGAGCATGAGGTAAGAGAAAAAAAGGTGATTCTGGATGCTGCACACAACCCTTGTGGGTTTAAAAAGATGCTATCTACAGTGCAGTATCTTTGGGGAAGAAGAAAGATCCATCTTCTTTTCAGTTGCTCTTATCATAAAGATCTCACAAGCTGGTCAGAGCTTTTTCAGGAAGTAAAAGCTATTCATCTTTTTCCTTTTCAACATCCCCGTATAACACCTGTAAAGATAATAGAAGAGAATCTTCATGCATTAGGATGCCATCCGAAAGTTCATCTGAGCTTAGAAGAGGCTGTAGAAGAATTGTTAGAAGAAGCTGATAGCCAAGATCTCATATTATACGCTGGAAGTATTTATCCTTTAGCATCCGTAAGAGATCTTTTCATCCAAAAGAACTTTGCTTGCGACAGCAAAAAAGGATAGGGGAGTTAGGTCTATTTACCCATTCATGTTGTGATACTTCCCAATCTCTGGGGTCTAGAGGTTGTAAGATCTCTTTCACAGCACGGAATTCTTCTGCTCCTCTAGGATGCCCTATGTAACAAATCAGTGAAATTAATCCTTTAGGCTTGATCTTGTCCAAAGCCTTTTTCACACTTATTACGGTGCTTTTCTCCGTTGTAATAATTTTTTTATCCGATCCAGGAAGGTAGCCTAAGTTATATACAATCAAATCAGCCTTTTCAGAAACCAGTTCTAGTTGGGAGTGGCAACTGTGATAAAATTGAATTTTATTGACCATTGTTTCATCAAGATGCGCTGTAAGATACTTTTTCGCTGAGATAAGAGCCTTCTGTTGAATATCGAAGGCATGTAAAAATCCCCTATTTTTCTCTACCAAATGCGCTAAGACTAATAAATCCTTACCATTACCAGCTGTAGCATCAATTACGGTAGGATGTAGAGAATGAGAAAGATGTTGTTCCCATAACTCATGAGCAAAAGATAAATGGGGGAGCATTTTCCTATTTTAACTATGAAATTGGAATGGTTCTACTAAAAAGAGGGTAAATATTTTATTTTCTTGTAGCTCTTCTTGCGCTCTTTTCTTATTTTTTACTATTATATGTCTCCAAAAATAAGGATTTTGGGGTATTAGCTCAGTTGGTTAGAGCGCCACGTTGACATCGTGGAGGTCAGCTGTTCGAGTCAGCTATATCCCATTTTGAGTTTTCCTTGATTTTGACTAATAAAAAGCCTAAAATGGTTCTTTTATCATCAGGTAGAAACATTTTTTGAATGAATAGGATCGATTTTGAGAGTTAATAGAGAGATTCGCGCCGAGAAAGTGCGAGTCATCGGAGCTGATGGCAAGCAGCTAGGAGTG
>CAYPKB010000020.1:0-5708 GCA_964411185.1 uncultured bacterium | reverse complement strand
TCCTCAAGACAAGCACTTCACATTGCACAAGAAGCAGGGCTAGATTTAGTAGAAGTGGTGCCAAAGGCCATACCACCCGTATGTAAAATTTTAGATTACGGGAAGTTTCGTTACCAACAGACGAAAAAAGAAAAAGAAACCAGAAAATCGCAACATCAAATCAAGGTCAAAGAGGTAAAACTTAAACCTAATATTGATGAACATGATTTGCAAACGAAACTGAAGCATGCTAGGGAGTTTCTCTTAAAGGGAAATAAAGTAAAAATTACATGCATGTTCCGTGGAAGAGAGATGTTGCATATTGATTTAGGAAAAAAGGTAGTGAACCGTTTCTGTGAAGAGCTAGCAGATGTAGCTAGCATAGAAGCACCTGCCAAAATGCAAGGGAGAATGATGACTACTGTACTTTCTCCAGCTAGTAAAAAGGTAAAATCTTCGAAACCGGAGTAAAAAGCTGTGCCAAAAATGAAGACAAACAAATCTGCGAAGGCCAGGTTTAAAGTAACCAAATCAGGAAAGGTACTTTTCAACCGCCAAAACAGACGACACATTATGACGAAAAAAAGTGCTAAGCGTAAGCGACAGTTGAAAAATGATGGAATTCTTTCGGTTGTAAAGCAAGCGAAAATGTACAAATATATCATGGGAGAGGGGTAAGATGACACGAGTTACCAATGCGGTTGCCTTTAAGAAAAAAAGAAAAAAGCTCTTTAAACAAGCTAAAGGTTTTTTCGGCGATCGAAAAAACCATGCTAGGCAGACTAAAAATGCTATCATGCGTTCTTTATCTTTCAATTACGAGCACCGTAAAAAAAGAAAAAGCGATTTTAGACAATTATGGATTGTCCGAATCGGAGTAGCTGCCAAAATCAATGGAATTTCTTATAGCAAACTCATTCAAGGTTTGAACAAAGCTAATATCTCTCTTGATAGAAAGATGTTGGCAGATCTAGCTGCAAATGATGCCCAAGCTTTTGCAGAAGTAGCTGGAATGGCAAAGATCGCTCTAGCTTCATAAGATATGTCTCTAGCAGATCAATTAGATCAAATACGCAACCAGTTTACCAAACAGTTAGCTAATGTGAGCTCCTCAAAAGAAATAGAGGAGCTCCGCATACAATTTTTAGGAAAAAAAGCTCCTATCCAAGGTTTGATGCGATCTCTTAAAGATTGTACTCCCCAAGAGAGACCCATAGTTGGTCAACAGATCAACGAAGTCAAGCAAGAAATAGCCTCCTTATTACAAACGAAAACAGAAGAATTGCAGGCGAAGGAACAACAAATTCGCTTTGAAAAAGAACGCATTGATATCTCTCTCCCTGGAAAACATCAACGTCTAGGAAGAATTCATCCCATAACCCAAATGATGGAAAAGGTACTTGGGATTCTTTCTTCCATGGGATTTTCTGTAGAATATGGTCCTGATCTCGATAGTGACTATCATAACTTTGAAGCCCTCAACTTCTCGGAAGATCATCCAGCCAGAGAGATGCAGGATACATTTTATATCACTTCAGAACTTTTACTTCGTACCCATACAAGTAATATTCAAGTAAGAGCTTTTGAGAAGTTCGATCCTCCTATACGAGTTGCAGCTCCCGGTAGATGTTTCAGAAATGAGACCATCTCTTCCAGATCTCATGTCTTCTTCCACCAAGTCGAAGGCTTTTATGTAGATGAAAATGTTTCTTTTGCCGACCTTCTGTCCACGCTACAACAATTTTGGTCTCAGCTATTCGAAAAAGAGATCAATGTAAGATTTCGTCCTAGTTATTTTCCTTTCGTAGAACCTGGTTTAGAGGTTGATATAGAGTGTACCACCTGTTTAGGTAAAGGCTGTAGGTTGTGTAAACATACTGGCTGGTTGGAAGTGGCTGGTGCAGGAATGATACACCCAAATGTTTTACAAGCTGGTGGAATCGATCCTGAAAAATATTCCGGATATGCTTGGGGTATGGGGATCGAAAGGCTGGCTATGTTACAATATCAAATCAAAGATATCCGTACCTTTTCAGAAAATGACCAACGTTTTCTAATGCAATTTCCCTAATGGATCTTATTTCTTTTTGGCTTCATATGATGTTTTCAATGATTTAATGAATGAAAGATTCAATTTTAACAGAGTGTTCGGTAAGAAGCCATCTACTGCTGTTTTGTGAAAGCTCGGAACAATTTTACGATAGTTTTTGAGCCGGGAACTTTCTATATAAATGTCCCAATCCCAAGAACCTTCCATTGCTTCTAAATCTTCTTCTGTAGGATCTTGGTTGTATCCTTCCACCAGGAAAAGGGCAATTTCTTGTTCGCTTTTTGGCTCGCCCAGACCATGGCCCATAAACAATTGATCACCTAAATTGTCATATCCGAATACACGGACAACGTTCATACCGCTAAAATATCCAGTAGGGTGTTTTATATTATAATGCGGTACTCCTTTTATATGACAAGTTGCTCCAGAGGGGATGGCTCTTTTTCCCATAGGGCCTTTGGATAGAACCTTCACCTCTTGCAGAAACATATGAAGTGGATGAAATGGAGGGTTATTGAAAGTTTGTGTAATTTGCAGCTTTCCTTCTTCTCCAGAAAAACAACTGTCAAAAAGTTCGCTTCCAAGAGCCTTTAAAAGAGCTGCATAATAAGCAACCTGCACAGCGTTACCACAATCTAATATCGAGGGTCCTTGAATTACTTTTTGCAAGGCTAAAGAAGGAGTGACTCCATCTTTGAGAACAAAATGATAGCGCCCTTTTTTCTCAAAATATTTTTGATCCAAGAATCCACTTTCAAAATCACTCGGAATGCCTAAACAATTGATTTCGAAATGATTTTTAAGATCCGTAGGATACCAAACCCCTACAAACTGATTTTTGTCTTTGGGATGCATCTTCATAAATGTAGAAGAGATTTCTTGCGTTAAAATGTCATCTAGCATTTTTTCTTCTTGGGAGAGAATTCCCAATGAGTGGATAGCTCCCCTCGCTTCAGTTGCAGGCTTATACATGGAAAGTTGCGTTTGATATGAACTAATAGCAACATCTTTGTCAGAAAATTTTTGTAACACAGGGTATTCTGGGCCAAATCGCAAAAGATCGAATAACAAAGGCCGGATCATTTGTGAAACTCTATCCAATTGTGATTCTACAGCTTTCCTAGTAAGTTTTCCTCCGATTCCTTTCTGAGCTTTTTTTAGGTCAGCCAAAGATGCTCTTACGGCGCGAGAGATATTTTTGCTTTGTAACTGAGAGTTTGAGTTTTGCCCAGGGCTGATCCCCAAATTAGGAGCTAGATTAAGCTGTTCTCTAAAATTAACGTTACCTACATTGTTAGCCATATAATACCGTGAAATTCAAAAGGAAAATATTTTACATCTCAGAAGATTTAATTCCATAATCCCAACGTACCCAGGTTATGAAAAATTCAATGAGCCTTTTTCACCTTTTGGTAGAAAAAGGTTGAAAATAACGGTTTTTTTAGATCAAAATGGTTTCCTCATAACGGAAGAGTGGCAGAGTGGCCGATTGCGTCTGTCTTGAAAACAGAAGACCTGAAAGGGTCCGGGGGTTCGAATCCCTCCTCTTCCGCAGTTTTCTTAAGTCATTAATTCTTAATTTCTATAAAAAAACATTTTTAGCTTTATAAATGACTAAAAATAGTCACGTCATTTTGTAAAAATTGGCTTGTTGTCACTCTCTTGTCACCTGAGCTTTAAATTGTCTGTATATAAATAATATATCAAAACAATTTCAATGAGTGTTGTATTTTTCCTTACTGACAATGTCATCCTAAACAGACAGGAGTTTAAGGTGATTAGATCTAGAAAAGATAAGCATGGAAATCCTCGCTATCAAGCTATCATTAAGATAAAAGGATATCCCAACAAAGCGCAAACGTTTCGTACTAAAAAAGAAGCGCAGCAATGGGAAATCAAAATATAGGCAGCTATACAGGGAGGTGGATATTGGGATCATTCAAATGCAGGCAACTGTCCTTTTAGTGAAGTAGTTGATCGGTACATTCAGGAGTTTTTATCTGAAAAATCAAGCAATTACAAAACATTTGTTGGTCAACTCATCTGGTGGAAGAAGCAGCTCGGAGGATATGCTATAAGTAAAATCACATCCTATTTGATATCACAAAAATTGCATGAGCTATCTGAAAAGATCAATAACATTTTTAACGCATTCAGCCTGATATTGGACTTCTGGAGGAAAAAGGTAATCAAGCGTATAGTTTCTTCCAAAAAGAAACTCCTTTGTAAAATCTACTAGTGGAGATCCAGGAATTTTTTGATTTTGAATTCCCTGAATTTTAGACTTTAGAAAGTTTTGTTGGTGATGTCGGACTACTTCAAAATACGGGCATCCTTTTTCATTAAGATGTTGAATAACTTCGTTGGATGGCTTTATTGATAAAAAATAATTTAGAAATGATTTGAAAGCAATCGCATACGATTTCATTTCGTCCCTTGTCAGAGGGTTTCTGATAGTCTGTAGAGTTTCTTTTGTAAACTCTCTGGAAAATGAAGAATTTATTTCCCAACTTGCATCCATTTGGCCGCGATACATTAATTTAGGACCGTGCTTTTTTTTAGCGTCTTGAATGGCCTTAATTAAATCGTCCAAGCTAGAGGGGAATGCTAGGTGAGAATCGTTTGAATTTGACATGCCTTTCTCTTTTATAGCTTAGGAAAATCTTCGTAGCCTGCGTACATTGCATAGCCACAATAAGCTGTATACCCGGCGATCGCGCATATTTTGGGAAGTGGTTGAAAAGTATTACTGCGATAACTCGGTTTGGCAAGAGCGCGAATAAGTCTAGACCAGTCATTAGCTCACCGAGATAGACTCCATTTGGTCCATAGATTTCTGCATCATGAAGTTGCCCAACATGCTGGCCGTCCTGTGTCCTCAGTATATCTTTTTCTAAGTATCCAAAAAATTTACCAGACCATGTCCAAAGTAGTTTCATAAAAATCACCAATAGGTTGTATAAAGCTTAGTTTACAAAATTACCTGTTTTTTGTACAATGTAAACTAAAGGCAAGGAAAACAAAGGTCTCTATCTATGAATAACTTAGGGGTTCGACTACAACAAGCAAGAAAGGCAGCTGGACTAAGCTTGCGAGCATTTGCAGATCTTGTGAATTTAAGTCATGCTGCTATTAAAAAATACGAAGATGGAGCTGTTTATCCTTCTTCAGATATGCTCATAAAGTTAGCAAAAGCTCTTAAAGTTCGCGTTGATTTCTTTTTCCGTCCAATCAAGGTATCTCTTGAAAATGTAAAGTTTAGAAAGCGAAAAAAGTTGAATAGAAAAGCGGAAGAAGCGATTAAATTCGAGGTGATAAGCCAGATAGAACGTCGCCTCGAATTAGAGAATCTTTATCCTTCTTCTCCTGTGCCTATATTCGAGCTTCCAATTGATTTACCTCAGAAAATTAACAGTCTAGAAGAAATAGAGGTTGTTGCTGAAAAATTGCGTCAGTCTTGGAAATTAGGACTTGCTCCAATCCACGATCTTATTGATGCTTTCGAAAGTCAGGGAATAAGGGTGTTTGTCATCGATTTTGATGACAAGCACTTTGATGGTCTTTCCACTGTGATCAATGACCAGCCAGTTATTGTGGTTAGCTCAAGATGGCCTGGTGATCGACAGAGGTTCAATTTGGCTCATGAACTCGCTCATTACATCTTTATTAAACGTCTTTC